>JBHICW010000106.1:0-6455 GCA_046759785.1 Alphaproteobacteria bacterium | reverse complement strand
GTGGGCGTGGTAGTCGGTGATCCGGGCGGGGCTCTGCTCCGCCACCCTCAGCCCGTCGTCTCGATGTCGCGGCTCTCCAACAGCGCCTTGAGCTCGCCCGACTGGTACATATCGCGGAGGATGTCGCAGCCGCCGACGAACTCACCCTTGACATAGAGCTGAGGGATGGTGGGCCAGTCGCTGAACGCCTTGATGCCCTCCCGCAGCGACGGGTCGGTGAGCACGTCGACGCCTTTGAACTTGACGCCCAGCCGGCTCAGGATATCCACCACCGCGGCCGAGAAGCCGCACTGGGGGAACACCGGCGTCCCCTTCATGAACAGGACGATCGGGTTGTCGCTGATTTCCTCGCGGATGCGGTTGAAGACCGGGTTCTCTGCGTCCATCATTTGTGTCTCCTGAACGGCTTGAGATCAGACGGCGTCGTCCGGCACCGATGTCCTGAGAGCAAGGGCGTGAAGGTTGCTTCCCATCCTGCCGCGAAGCGCCTGGTAGACCATCTGATGCTGCTCGACGCGGGACTTGCCTTTGAAGGCGGCCGAGATGACGTGCGCCGCGTAATGGTCGCCGTCGCCGCGGAGATCCTCGATGCTGACGCGGGCATCGGGGATGGCCTCGCGGATGAGGCGCTCGATCTCGGCGGCGGCCATTGCCACGGGCTCATGACCTCCCGGCTGCGCTCTCAGGCGTCCATATAGGCAGGCAGCCAGCGTTCGTGCGCATCGCGCAGTTCAGCTATGGATATGGAGACCGCCTCGCCCACTGTCAACGCGTCCCCCGCGACCACGCCGATGGCTCTCGCCGGCACGCCGGTCGCCGCAGCCGCCGCGAGAACCTCATCGGCGTGGTCCGCGCCGACTTCGAGCAGATAGCGCCCCTGGTCCTCGCCGAAAAGCCAGGCGTGGGCCGGCGGCCCGTCCTCGGGTATCTCGACCTTGGCGCCGATTCCGCCGGCCATCGCCATCTCGGCTACCGCCACCGCAAGGCCCCCGTCGGAGAGGTCATGGCAGGCCGCGACCCGCCCGGCCTCGATGACGCCCCGCACGAAGTCGCCGTTCGAGCGCTCGGCCTCGAGGTTCACCGGCGGCGGGGCCCCCGCCTCGGAGCCGGCGATTTCGCGGAGGTACAGCGAGGCCCCGAGCCAGCCCTCGGTCGCGCCCACCAGGATGAGGGCGTCACCGGCCCTCTTGACGTCCGGCGTCACCATCCGGTCGAGGTCGGCGATGAGGCCCACCCCGCCGACCGCGGGTGTGGGCAGAACCGCTCGGTTGTTCGTCTCGTTGTAGAACGACACGTTGCCGGAGACGACCGGGAAGTCGAGCTTGAGGCAGGCTTCCGCCAGGCCCTCCACGCAGCCGACGAACTGCCCCATGACCTCCGGACGCTCCGGGCTGCCGAAGCTGAGGCAGTCGGTCACGGCCAGGGGACGCGCGCCGACCGCCGTGAGGTTGCGCCAGGCCTCGGCGGCCGCCTGGGTGCCGCCGGCCTTGGGGTCTGCGGCGCAATAGCGCGGCGCGCAGTCGATCGCGAGCGCCAGCCCCTTTCCCGTGGCGTGGACCCGCACCACCGCCGCGTCGGCCCCGGGCCTCAACACCGTGTCGGCCATCACCATGTGGTCGTACTGCTCCCAGATCCAGCGCTTGCTGCACAGGTCGGGGCTCATGAGAAGCCGCTTGAGGCAGCCGCCCGGGTCCTCGGGCGCCGGCACCTCGGCCGGGTCGACGCGCTGGCGCGGCGGGGCCGGCGTCCACGGGCGCTCGTAGACCGGGGCGGCGTTCACCAGCGGGGCGATGGGGAGGTCGGCCGCGACCTCGCCGCCCATCATGACGACCAGCCGGCCCGTATCGGTCACCCGCCCGACCACCGCGAAGTCCAGCTCCCACTTCTCGAAGGCGGCGCGCGCCGCCTCCTCGCGGCCGCGGTTGAGCACCATCAGCATTCGCTCCTGGCTTTCCGACAGCATGATCTCGTAGGCCGTCATCCCCCGCTCCCGGAGCGGCACCCGGTCGAGGTCGAGCTCGATCCCGACTCCGCCCTTGGCGGCCATCTCGACGGAGGAGCAGGTGAGGCCGGCCGCCCCCATGTCCTGGATGGCCAGGATGGCGTCGGTGGCCATCAGCTCCAGGCAGGCCTCGAGCAGCAGCTTCTCGGTGAAGGGATCGCCGACCTGCACGGTGGGGCGCTTCGCCTCGGCCTCCTCGTCGAAGCCGGCGGAGGCCATGGTCGCCCCGTGGATTCCGTCGCGGCCGGTCTTGGAGCCCACATAGACGACCGGGTTCCCCGCGCCCGCCGCCCGCGCATAGAAGACGCGGTCGGCCGGGGCGAGCCCCACGGTCATCGCGTTGACCAGGATGTTGCCGTTGTAGGCCGCATGAAACGTGCATTCGCCCCCGACCGTCGGGACCCCGACGCAGTTGCCGTAGCCGCCGATGCCGCCGACGACCCCGGCGACGAGGTGGCGGGTCTTGGGATGGTCGGGACTGCCGAATCTGAGCGAGTTGAGGTTGGCGACGGGCCGCGCGCCCATGGTGAACACGTCGCGTAGGATCCCGCCGACGCCCGTCGCGGCGCCCTGGTAGGGCTCGATGAACGAGGGGTGGTTGTGGCTCTCCATCTTGAAGACGACGGCCTGACCGTCGCCGATGTCCACTACCCCTGCGTTCTCCCCGGGACCGCAGATGACCCAGGGGGCCCGGGTCGGCAGTCGCTCGAGCCAGACCCTGGACGACTTGTACGAGCAGTGCTCGCTCCACATCGCCGCCACGATCCCGAGCTCGCTGAGGTTGGGCTTGCGCCCCAGCGCGTCACAGAGGTGCGTGTACTCTTGTTGCGTGAGACCGTGGGCGGCGACGAGCTCCTGCCCGACTCCGGTCACGAAAGCGCCTCGACGAGTCCCTCGAACATGGGCCGACCATCCGCGCCGCCGAGCCTTTCGTCGGCCAGCCTCTCGGGATGCGGCATGAGCCCCAGCACGGTCTTCGTGTCGTTGAACACCCCGGCGATGTTCCGGACCGAGCCGTTGGGGTTGGCCTCAGGGGCCGGCCTCCCTTGCCTGTCGCAATAGCGGAAGGCGACCTGGCCGCGGTCCTCGAGCCGGTCGAGGGTGGCGGGTTCCGCGACGTAGTTGCCGCCGTGATGGGCCACCGGCAGGCGGATCACCTCGCCCGTGCGGTAGCGGTTGGTGAAGATCGCCTGGCTGGTCTCGACTCGCAAGTGGACGTCCCGACACACGAATCGGAGGTTGGCGTTGGGCAGAAACGCCCCGGGCAACAGCCCGGCTTCGACCGCGATCTGGAAGCCGTTGCAAATGGCGAGCACGGGCGTCCCCCGCCCCGCCCCTGCCACCACCTCGCGCATCACGGGCGAATGTGCGGCCATGGCGCCGCAGCGGAGGTAGTCCCCATGAGCGAAGCCGCCGGGGAGCACGATGAGGTCGAAGGCGTCGAGCTTGGTCTCTTGATGCCACAGCATGACCGGCAGGCGACCGGTCGCGGCGGCGAGCGCCACCGCGACGTCGCGGTCGCAGTTGGAGCCGGGAAAGACGACGACGGCTGTCTTCACCACACCGGGGCCCGGGTGCGGGCCGGCGGAGAAGGGCGTCTACTGGCCTCCGTCCAGCTCGATCGCATAGGTCTCAAGAATCGGGTTAGCCAAGAGCTTGTCGCACATGGCCTCGAGGGCCGTGCGCGCCGTCGCCGGGTCGGTCTCCGCAAGGTCCAGCTCGATGAGCTTGCCCTGACGGACCTCATTCACGCCGCTGAAGCCCAGCCGCCCCAGAGCCTCAGCGATCACCTTGCCTTGTGGGTCGAGAACGCCCTCCTTGAGCCTGATGTGGACGCGGGCCTTCACCGGCCGGTCGCTCGACCCCTGACCTCGCGCCGCGGCGACTCATGCAGAATGCCGAGGCGGCGCGCCACCTCCTGATAGCCCTCCGCGATGCGGCCGAGGTCGCGGCGGAAACGGTCCTTGTCCAGCGGCTCCCCGGTCGCCGCGTCCCACAGCCGGCAGCTGTCCGGGCTGATCTCGTCGGCGACGACGATGCGCATCTCCTCGCCGAGGTAGAGCCGCCCGAACTCCAGCTTGAAGTCCACGAGCCGGATGCCGATGCCGATGAACAGGCCGCTCAGGTGATCGTTGACACGCAAGGCGAGCGATAGCATGTCGTCGATTTCGTGCGGCGTCGCCCAGCCGAAGGCGGTGATGTGTTCCTCCGTCACCATCGGGTCGTCGAGCTCGTCGGACTTGTAGTAGTACTCGATGATCGAGCGCGGCAACGGGGTGCCTTCCTTGAGCCCCAGTCTCTTAGCGAGCGACCCCGCGGCCACGTTGCGGACCACGACCTCGATCGGAATCATCTCCACTTCCTTGATCAGCTGCTCGCGCATGTTGAGGCGCCGCACGAAGTGGGTCGGAATTCCGACCTCGTGGAGCCGCGTCATCAGGTGCTCCGAGATCCGGTTGTTCAGCACCCCCTTCCCGGTGATGGTGCCACGCTTGCGGTTGTTGAACGCGGTGGCGTCGTCCTTGAAGTACTGGACGAGCGTCCCCGGCTCAGGCCCTTCGAATAGCACCTTGGCCTTGCCTTCGTAGACTTGCTTGCGGCGGGACATGGTCGTCGTTCCGAACGTTGAGGGTCCGGGCGCCGGACCCGGGGAAGGCCACTCGTCGAGCGGCCGGGGCGCCCCGCACCGGCGCCCTTTGCTCGATCAAGAAGGATAGGAACATACTTGATATGGGGGGGGAAAACAATCGCTCAAGCCGGTCGGCCCCGAGGCGCGCAACCCCTTGATTTCAAACCGCGACAGGGCGGTAGGGGGCGTCGCCTGGCGGGCCTGCGGCGAACCGCCAAAGGGGCTTCCCGAATCCCGCGCCGGAGGCGGGAAGGGCGATCGTCGAGCCGCAGACGGTACCGAACCCGCCTTGCGTTCGCACGTTGATCGCCTCGCCCGGCCCGTGTCCCGGCGGCGAGCGGCGGGAGCTTAGGAGGCGCTCCCACGCCTTCCAGTCCCCCGCCTCGGGGTCGGGGGTCGCCGCGGCCTCAAAGAGCGGCAGGTACATGCGGACACGGGGGCTCGATGAGTCATTGCGGTCCGACGCCGTGATCATCGAGAGGCCCGTGGGCAGGGGGAAAACGTCGATCCTTCCCGGCCCCTGGTCGCGTAAGTGTCGGAGCCAGAAGGCGTCGCGCGCGTCGGCAACCACCATGTTGAACGCGCGGTAGGCGCCGGCGTCGAGCTTCGCGAGCTCGCCGGCCGCGGCCGCGGCCCTTCCGTGCATGAGCGCCTTCAAGGGCAGTTCCCCCCGGGTGCGTTTGCCGGGCTCCGGGCCCAGAGAGCCGACCCGATTCATAATGCCGGCTGTGACCCCTGAGTCGTTGACGGCGAGCCAGGTGCCGCCACGCGCGAGGTCGCGCCCGGCCACGACCTCAGGGTGGTCCGGCCAGTGGCGGGCTGGCGGCAGCCACGGCCGATCGAGCACCTCGTCCCGGTTCAAGGCGAGGAGCAGGGGCCAACGATGGCCCGGCCGCCACAAGATGACCATGGTACACATGCGACAGGTCGACCGTGTCCTACTCTGCGGGGCTGGACCCCCCGAGCCTGCTTTGGCAAAGTGGGGGCGCCATCCGTTTCTGCCAATATCCCAGGAAAGGCGCGTCGTCCATGACAAGCTTCGACGAGCGTAAGAAGGAACAGGAGGCCAAGTTCAAGCACGAGCAGGAGCTTGCCTTCAAGGTCACCGTGCGGCGGAACAAGCTGTTGGGCCTGTGGGCGGCGGAGCTCATGGGCAAGGCGGATGACGCCGCGGAGGCCTACGGCAAGGAGGTCGTGGTGGCCGACTTCGAGAAGCCTGGCGACCAGGACGTGGTCGACAAGGTGCTGGGCGACCTTGTCGCCGCCGGGGTCGAGATGGACGAGTACCGGCTGCGCAAGAAGATGGAGCGCCTCACCGAGGTCGCCCGCGAGCAGGTGATGGCCGAGTGAGGGCTCCGGCCCTTCGATCGGCTCAAGCCGCACCATAACACACACTCGGGGGGCGCCCGACCACGCCGCCGCGGCTTCCGCCGGCCGGGGCCGGCTCATGCGCGCTGCCGGAAGGCCGAGGTGGGGGCCTGAGGTGCGGCCCGGACCGACGGCTCAGAGCAATCCCAGGCTCTTGAAGCTGGCGTGGCTCGAGCGGCCGACGATGAAGTGGTCGTGGAGGGCGATGCCGACGGCCTTCAAGGCCTCCTTAACCTGGCGGGTGATCTCGACGTCGGCCTGGCTCGGCGTCGGGTCGCCGCTCGGGTGGTTGTGGACCATGACGACCGCCGTGGCCCCGAGGTCGAGCGCCCGCTTCACCACCTCGCGCGGGTACACGGGGACGTGGTCGACGGTGCCGCTTTGCTGCACCTCCTCGGCGATGAGGGCGTTCTGATGGTCGAGGAACAGGATGCGGAAGCGCTCGGTCTTGTCATG
>JBHICW010000105.1:0-6479 GCA_046759785.1 Alphaproteobacteria bacterium | reverse complement strand
CCCCTGGTGGGAGGGGATCGGCGGCGGATGCCCCCGCCGCCGATGGGGGAGGGGGTGAAAGATGACTCGCTGTTTCATGGAAAGTAAGGACTAGGCGGGGCGTTTCTTGCGCGCGCCGATCGCGCCGAAGGCGGGTTCGACCGGCCTTGTCTATCCCACGTCGCCGACCCCCACAAGGGACCCCGTGTCACGTTCCCCTCGGGGCCGAGAGAGGAGGCGCCAAGCAAGCCGGCTTCTGCGCGCCATCAACCGCGGGCCGGGCCCTGCCCAGGGCGCGCCGACAGAAGCTCGGCGTTTACGCAGTTCCTGAGCCGCCCGTCCCGCAGGTAGTCGACGACCGTCTGCGCCGTCTTGCGGCGGAGTTCCTCAATTCCCGCGGGGCTGTAAAAGGCGGCGTGGGGCGTGATGATGAGCCGCCCTGTGAGCCACGGCTCGTCGTTCTGCCAGGCCCTGACCAAGGGGTGCGTGGAGTCCGGCGGCTCTTCGGGCATCACGTCCAGCGCCGCTCCGGCGAGCGGACCTTCCTTGAGGCCGTCATACAAGGCCTCGAGATCCACGAGCGCCCCGCGGGCCGTGTTGATGAGAAGCGCCCCCTGCTTCATGCGAGCGATGGCGCGCTTGTCGATCATGCCGCGGGTCTCGTCCGTGAGTGGTGTGTGGAGGCTTACGACGTCCGCCCGGGCCAGGAGCCCGTCGAGCGTCTGCGCCCGTCCGAAGCCCAGGGCGAGCTCGTGCCCGTCGGGGAGGTGAGGGTCGTAAAACGCCGCCTCGAGGCCGAAGGCCCGGGCCCGCAAAGCGGTGGCGGCCCCGATTCTGCCCAGACCGATGACCCCGAAAGTCTTGCCGCGAAGGCGCTGGACCAGCGGGGCGGCGAGATAGCGCCAGCCCCGCACAGGGTCTCGTTTGAGCACCTCGTGGAAGGTGGCAATTCCGCGCGTAAGCGCGAGCATCAGGGCGATCGTGTGGTCCGCCACCTCGCTCGTGCCGTAGTCCGGCACGTTGCACACGGGGATGCCCCGCTCGCCGCAGGCGGTGACGTCCACATCGTCGTACCCGACCCCGGCCCGCACGATGATTCGGCACCGCTTGAGTCGCTCCACCGTGGCGGCGAGGATGGCCACGCCCTGCCAGAGGATCATCGCGTCGCACGACGCCCACGAGGAATCGGGCACGTCGTCCGCACGACGGGCCCTTTGCACGTCGACCGCCGCGTCCGGGCCCGCCACCTGCCGCTCGATGTCCGGCTCGCCCAGAAACCCGGCGTCGGGAATCAGGATACGCACGGGCGGGCTCGTCTCCGGCTACGGACCCGACATGGCTGGCTGGCCCTTGTCTTCAGTGCGACTCGCGGGGCACAGCAGCGCCGCTGTGACCCACCAGGAAGTCGAAGTCCGCGCCCCGGTCCGCCTGGAGCACGTGGTCGACATAGAGCCGGGCGTAGCCGCGGTCGTACGCCGGGGAAGGCGGCGACCAGGCGTCCCTCCGGCGGGTGAGTTCGTCCTCGGGAACCTCCAGCTCCAGCCGCCGCGCCGCCACGTCCAGCGAGATCACGTCGCCGTCCTCGACCAGGGCCAAGGGCCCGCCCACCGCCGACTCGGGCGCGACGTGGAGAACCACCGTTCCGTACGCGGTACCGCTCATGCGGGCATCAGAGATCCGCACCAGGTCGCTCACCCCGCGCTTCAAGAGCTTGCTCGGCAGGGCCATGTTGCCGACCTCGGGCATCCCCGGATAGCCCTTGGGGCCCGCCTGCTTTAAGACGAGGACCGAGCTCTCGTCGACCTCGAGGTCGGACTCGTCGATGCGGGCGTGGTAGTCGTCGATGTCCTCGAACACGACCGCCCGGCCCCGGTGCTTCATGAGCGCTCGCGTCGCGGCGGTGGGCTTGATGACGGCCCCGTCGGGACAGAGGTTGCCCTCGAGCACGGCGAGCCCGGTTACGGTCTTCACGGGGTCCGAAAGGGGGTGGATGACGTCCCGGTTGTAACAGCCGGCGTCGGCGACGTTCTCACCCACCGTGCGGCCGTTGACGGTAAGGCAGGCGCGGTGGAGAAGGTCACCGAGTTCCCGCATCACCGCAGGCAGCCCGCCCGCATAGTAGAAGTCCTCCATGAGGTAGCGGCCGGAGGGCTGGAGGTTCACAAGCAGCGGCACGTCCCGGCCCAGTCGGTCGAAGTCGTCGAGCTTAAGGCTGACGCCGAGCCGGCCGGCGAGGGCAATGAGGTGAACGACGGCGTTGGTCGAGCCGCCGATCGCCGCGTTCACGCGGATCGCGTTCTCGAACGCCGCGCGCGTCAGGATCTTCGACATGCGCAGGCCCTCGCCGACCATCTCGACGCTCCGTTGGCCGGCGAGGTGGGCGAGCACGTACCGGCGCGAGTCGACGGCCGGGATCGCGGCTCCACCCGGGAGCGTCATGCCCAAAGCCTCGACCATGCTGGCCATGGTGGAGGCCGTGCCCATCGTCATGCAGTGCCCGCTGCTCCGCGACATCGCGGCCTCCGCCTCCATGAACTCGGCAGTACTGAGCTTGCCGGCACGGACATCCTCCGAGAGCCGCCACACGTCGGTCCCGGAGCCGAGGTCGTGGCCCTGGAACTTGCCGCTCAGCATCGGGCCCCCCGTGACCATGACGGCGGGCAGGTCGACGCTCGCCGCGCCCATGAGCTGGGCCGGCGTGGTCTTGTCGCAGCCCGACAGGAGGACGACGCCGTCCACCGGATTGGCGCGGATCATCTCCTCGACGTCCATGCTCATCAGGTTGCGGAACAGCATGGTCGTGGGCCGGATCAGCGTCTCGCCCAGCGAGATCGTCGGGAACTCCACGGGAAAGCCGCCCGCCTCGTAGACCCCGCGTTTCACCGCTTCGGCGACGCGGCGCAGATGGGCGTTGCACGGCGTGAGCTCGGACCAGGAGTTGCAGATCCCGATCACCGGCCGGCCGTCGAACAGGTGGTGCGGCAGGCCCTGGTTCTTCATCCAGCTTCGGTGGATGAAGCCGTCCCTGTCGGTCTTGCCGAACCATTCGCCGCTGCGGAGCTTCGGCCTGGGCATGGGGTCTCCTTTCTTTGCTGCGTGGGATGCCGGCGACGCCTCCGCCCGCATCCTAGCCTCCGGGCGGCCCGCCAACAACGCCGGACGCCCCGCCGCCGGGCGGGCCGCATCCGCAAAGGCGACCTTCCTTGAGGCCGCCCCTCCGGGTCGCGCTCAGCCCTTGAGCGCGCCGGCCGTGAGCCCGGAGACGATGAGCCGCTGGAAGATGAGGACGAGGGCCACGAGCGGCACCGTCACGATGACGGAGGCAGCCATCACCCGTCCCCACGGTAGCTCGTAGGCCGTCGCCCCGCTGATCAAGGCGATCGCCACGGGCACGGTGCGCGCCTCGCTGGTCAAGGTGAAGGTGAGCGCGAACAGGAACTCGTTCCAGGCGGCAATGAAGGCTAAGAGCCCGGTCGCCGCGAGGGCCGGCGCGACGAGCGGCAGGAAGATGCGCACGACAAGGGTGAAAGGGCCTACCCCATCGATCAAGGCGGCGTCCTCCATGTCCCTCGGGACGTCGGCCATGAAGACGGTGAGGACCCACACGGTAAAGGGGAGGGTGAAGAGGAGGTAGGCCAAGGCGAGCCCGGGCCAGCTATTGAACAGGCCGAGCCAGCGAATGAGCTCGAACATGCCCGCGAGCACCGCGATCTGGGGGAACATGGCGACGCCGAGGATCCCGTAAAGGAACGGCCGCCGTCCCCGGAACGAGACTCGGCTCAGTGCGTAAGCCGCGAACAGGGCGCAAACGAGCGAGACCGCGACCGTCGCCCCGGCGACCAGAATCGAGTTCAAGATGTTCCTTAAGAAGGGCTGTTCCTCGAACACCGCGCCGTAGTTTTCGAACGTCACCGCCGCCGGCACGAGGTCGGGCCGGAACAGCTCGGCGCCGGCCTTGAGGGAGGACAGGACGGCCCAGGCGAAGGGGAAGAGGGCATAGAAGAGGATCAGCGCCACGACCACAGAGAAGAGGGTCCGGCCGACGAGGCGCGTCACGGCCGTGCCTCCGCGAACTTGAGCCGGCCGGCCGTGAGGTAGACCACGGTCACGGCGGCGATGACGAGGAAGACCAGGGTGGAGACGGCCGAGCCGTAGCCCGCGTCCTGGAAGTCCACGAGCTGTTGGCGGGCGTAGATCGACATGGTCGCCGTCGCGCGCGCGTTGCCCATCAGGACGTACACCACGTCGAAGACGCGGAGCGCGTCGAGCGTGCGGAAGATGACGGCGACAACGAGGGCCGGCCGGAGGAGGGGGAGGGTCACCGAAACGAAGACGCGGATCGGGGAGGCGCCGTCCACCTTGGCGGCCTCGTACACGTCGCGCGGAATCGACTTGAGCCCCGCGAGGAGAAGCAGGGTGACGAACGGCGTCGTCTTCCACACGTCGACGGCGATGACGGCCCCGAGCGCCAGGGCGTCGTCGGCGAGCCAGGCTATTGGCTGTCGCGCAAGACCCAGACCAAGCAGCGCCGCGTTGACGACCCCATAGAGGTCGTTGAGCATCCACGCCCACATCTTGGCCGAGACCACGGTGGGGATCGCCCACGGGATGAGGACCGCCGCTCTCACGACCCCCTGGCCCTTGATCCGGGCGTCGAGGACGAGCGCGATCCCGAGCCCCAGGACCGTCTCAAGCGTCACCGAGGCGGCGGTGAAAATGAGCGTGTTCGCGACCGACCGCCACCAATCGGGATCGGCGAGAAGAGAGCGGAAGTTCTCGAGTCCGACCCAGCCCGCGCCCGCGAGGTCGCCGAGGGCCGCGTCCGTGAAACCGAGGTAGACGGTCCTCAACAGCGGCCATCCGGCGACCAGGGCGAGGAGCGTGAGCGTGGGAAGGAGAAAGGCCCACGCCCAGCGCCGGCGCCATCGCCCGAGGCCGAGCCCCGGCCGGCGCGGCGCCACCCGCCCCGAGTTCACCAGCGGCCCGGGCCGCCGATCCGGTCGAGCCGCCGCTCGAGGGCGGCGAGGGCGGCGACCGCGGGCTCCTTGCCCCTCAGCACGGCATGGACTGCGTCCCAGAAGGCGGCGCTCACCCGGTTGTACTTGGCCCCTGTCACGCGCGACGGCCGGGCGACTGCATTGACGAATACGTCGTAAAGGCGGCCCATGAAGGGGTTGGCGGCAAGGACGTCGGGATCCTTGTAGAGCCCGGCGATTGTGGGGTTGTAGGAGGCCTCGATCGCCCGCCGCTTCTGCTCGTTCTCGCTGGTGAGAAAGACGACGAGTTCGGCGGCAACCTCGGGGTGCCGGGAGTAACGGGACACCGCGAGCTGCCAGCCGCCAAGCGTGCCCGCGGGTCGGCCCTCCTCGCCCCCGCGCGGTAGCGGGACCACTCCGACCTTGCCCTTGACCGGGCTGTCCGGGGAGTTGGCGAGGGCCCAGGCGTAGGGCCAGTTGCGCATGAACACTGCGTTTCCCGACTGGAAGACCCCGCGCGCCTCTTCCTCGGCGTAGTTCAGCACTCCCTTGGGGGCGATCGCTCCGACCCACGAAGCGGCAAGCTCCAGGGCGCGGACCGCACGGGGGTTCGCGACGTCGATCCGGCCGTCCGCCTTGATGAGCGCGCCGCCGCCGAAGCTCGCGACCCATTCGAGCGCGTTGCAGGTGAGCCCTTCATAGGGGCGCCCCTGGAACACGAACCCCGCCATGCGCGGGTTGCCCGCGGCCCGCTCGGCGTCCTGGATCCGGCCCGCGGTCGCGGTGAGCTCGTCCCAGGTCTCCGGAACCCGCTCGCCGTACCTCTCCAAGAGGTCCTTCCGGTAATAGAGCAGGCCCGCGTCCACGAACCAGGGTAGCGCGACCAGCCTGCCGTTCACGGTGTCGTTCTCGACGATGGCCGGGAAGTGGGAGCTGAGCGCCTCGTCCGACACGAAGGGTCTGAGGTCGATGAAGTGCTCGCCCAGGATGCCGGGCCAGATGACGTCGATCTGAAAGGCGTCGATGTCGGGCGAGCGCGCGGCTAGGAGCTGCTGGTAGAGGGCCAGGCGCTCGTTCGATTCGTTGGGCGTCGAGACGAGGACCACCTCGTTGCCGGTGGCTCGCGCCCAGGCCTCGGCGCCCGACTTGCAAAGCTCGAACTCGCGCCCCACCGCGCCGCAGGCGATCGTGATCGTCGCGGCCGCCGCCGTGGCGTGGCCGGCGACAAGGGCCGCGAGCATGGCGAGCGAGCCAAGCCACCGGCCCCGGCGGGCGCGACGAGGCGCGGCCGCCCGGGCGACGGCCGCCCCTCTTCGCTCGGAGGCGAAAGGCGAGCCCCGCATTCCCCTATGCCTGCCGTGCGTCTGCGGCCGGTCTTTTTCGCCGTGCGGGCGCAGTGCGGTTGCCATGGCGAGCTACTCGAACTGGCTCTCCCGCCACTTGAGTGCCGCGGCCAGCCCCTCTTTGCTCTTGATCTCGGCGAAGGTTCGGGCGACCTCGGTCTCGGTGGCGTAGAGCTGGGCG
>JBHICW010000104.1:0-6539 GCA_046759785.1 Alphaproteobacteria bacterium | reverse complement strand
TCGCGGTGGTCAGCACGGACCCCGTGGTTCAGATCCTCGCGGTTGACCTTCTGCTGATCGCGCTCGGCATGTTCATCGACGTGCTGCCCGCCATCGTCGTCGCCGCGCCCGTGCTGGCCCCGGCGCTGATACAGCTCGGGTTTCACCCGCTTCATGTCGGCATGGTCATTCTGCTCGCCCTCAACCTCGGCAACATCACGCCGCCGGTGGGCATGACCCTGATGACCGCCGCGCGCATCGGCGGGGTCACGTACGAGGCGGCGATCCGCCAATCCCTGCCGTTTCTCGTCAGTCACCTGGTAGTTCTCGCCATCGTCTCGGCCAGCCCCTCCCTGGTGCTTTGGTTTCCGCGTCTGATCGGGGCGATCAGGTAGCATAATTCTCGGACCGCGGCACGGCCCGGGCGGGGCGAACCGGGAAAAGACGTCGAGGATGCCATGACTGGCGCCGCGCCTCGGCACACGAGGGCGAGCACGGCGATTACGGAGACGCCATCGCCACTGGAAGATGGACTGGCCCTCTGATTACGGACCGGCCCGGCGAAGCGGAATAACAAAATCCCGGCGAGCCAGCGGAGGCCGCCTCGCTACGCGATGATGAAGACATGTGACTTTCTTGTCGTCGGCGCCGGCATCGCCGGTGCGTCCGCCGCCTACGAGCTCGCCGCCGACGGCCGCGTCGTCGTGCTCGAACGGGAGGACGCCCCCGGCTATCACTCGACCGGCCGCTCGGCGGCACAGTTCCTGGAGAGCTACGGCAACGCGGTCTTTCGCCGCCTCGCCCGGGCGAGCCGCCCGTTCTTCGAAAACCCGCCTCAGGGCTTTGCCGATGGTCCCCTACTAACCCCGCGCGGCAGCCTGTACCTGGCGCGCGAAGACCAGCTTGGGGTTCTTGCCGCAGCCCTGGCCGAGGCCCGGGCCCTTGCGCCTTCCGTCCGCGGGATGGATTGCAGCGACGCGACGAGGCTTGTTCCGATCCTCCGCCGAGACTACCTCGCCGCAGCTATGTACGAACCGGATTCGATGGACATGGACGTGCACGCGATCCATCACGGCTATCTGAAAGGCCTCACCGGGCGCGGCGGCGCGCTCATCACGCATGCGGAGGTGACCCGGCTTTCCCGCCTTGGCGACGGTTGGGTGGCGGAAACGCCGGCCGGGGCCTTCGCGGCCTCGATCGTGGTCAATGCCGCCGGGGCCTGGTGCGACGAAGTGGCGACACTGGCCGGCGTCGACCCGGTCGGCTTGACGCCCAAGCGACGCACGGCCATCACGTTCGACGGACCGGCCGAACTGAACACAGGACAATGGCCTCTCGTCATCGACGTCGAGGAAGATTTCTATTTCAAACCCGAGGCCGGCCGCATCCTGGCTTCGCCCGCCGACGAGACTCCTGTTCCCCCTTGCGACGTCCAGCCCGAGGAACTCGACATCGCGGTCACGGTCAATCGCGTCGAAAAGGCGACCACGCTGAAGGTGCGGCGGATTTCCCATAGATGGGCCGGGCTCAGGAGCTTCGTCGCCGACAAGTCGCCGGTGGTCGGCATCGACGACCGCGGCGAGGGGTTCTGCTGGCTGGCCGGCCAGGGAGGCTACGGCATCATGACGGCCCCGGCGATGGCGCGCGCCGCGGCGGGGTTGATCACGACCGGCCGCCTTCCGAGCGACCTCGCCGACCTCGGTCTTAAGGCTGCGGACCTAGCGCCCGCTCGTCTGCGAACAAGTTGACCGGGACCGTCCCTGCGTGGAGCGCCGCCACGCCGAGCCATGGGCGCTTGCGTCGAAGACGCTTTCCGCTAGAGTGATAAGTTCGGCCTAAGGCCGGGGGCACAACGAGAGACTACTAAAGGAGGACACCATGTGGAGAAAGACGCTGGGCGCGCCAATGGTCGCGCTCGCGCTCGTGGCCTTCATTATGGCCGCAGCCGAGGCTGACACCATCGACGACATCAAGGCGCGCGGCAAGATCATCGTCGGCAGCAAGGCCGACTACAAGCCATGGGGCTTCCGCGACGCGACCGGCGCGATCATCGGCATGGAAGCGGATCTCGCCAAAGACGTCGCCGACCGTCTCGGTGTCGAGCTCGAGCTGGTGCCGGTGGTTGCCGCGAACCGCATGCAGTTTTTGGAGCAGGGCAAGATCGACCTCCTCATCGCCACGATGAGTGACACGGCAAAACGCCGTAAAGTTGTCGGCATCGTCCAGCCGAACTACTACTCCTCCGGCACCAACGTACTCGCCCATGAGAACCACGGCTTCGAAGAATGGGACGATCTCAGGGGCAGGAAGGTGTGCGGCATTCAGGGCGCCTGGTACAACAAATCAGTCAGCGAGAAATACGGCGCCGAGATCGTCGCCTTCAAGGGCACGCCGGAGGTGTACACCGCGCTCAAGGCGGACAACTGCGTGGCGTTCGTGTATGACGACTCGTCGATCATGTCGCAGTTGGCCGACAAAGAGAAATGGGGCGGTTACGAGATGCCCTTGGCGACCGAGGACGACACGCCATGGGGCATTGCCGTACGGCTGGAGGACAAAAACAAGGCCTTCGGTGGGTTCATGTCCGGCGTTATTTACGACTGGCATGAAAGCGGCAAGCTCATCGAGCTGGAAAAGAAATGGGGCATCCAGCCTACCGGCTTCCTCCAGAAGATGCACGAGCAGCTCAAGGACTGGATGACCGAGTAATCGCGGTGTCGCGGGGCGGCGCGCGGTTTTCCCGTGCCGCCCCGTTGCCACCGTCGGTGCAGCTGCTTCGGTGAAGGGGCTGCGTTCCCGTGGAATTGGTATGGGATTGGTTCAGGTGGCTCTACGAAGAGCATAACATCAATCTGACGATTTTCTACGATTCGTACGACCGTCAGCGCTTCGCCAAAGGCATTCTGACAACAGTTTGGCTGTCGGTCGTTTGTATAGCGTTTAGCGTCGTGATCGGCGTCGTGGGCGCCTGGTTGCAGGGTTCCAAGTTCCATTTCACGCGGCGAGTCGTCCAGGGTTATATCCAGTTCTTCCGCAACACGCCGCCGCTCGTACAGCTCTACTTCTTCTATTTCGCCATCGGCAACCTGATGCCCAGGGTTGCCGACGGTTACGGTGGACAGGCGCCGCTGGTCAGCAATTTCGCCTGGGCGGTGATCTCGCTGTCCTTCTTTGCCGGAGCGTTCAACGTGGAAATCTTCCGCGCCGGCATCGAAGCGGTGCCCACCGCCACCAAGGAGGCCGCCGAATCGCTCGGCTACAGCCGGCTCAAGGCCTATATCTACATTCTCCTCCCGCTCGCCTTCCGCATATCCCTGCCGGCGCTCAACAACAACTTGGTCAATTTGGTCAAGACGACGACGCTCGCCTACGCCATCGCCGTGCCGGAGATGCTGTACGTGTGCAACCAGATCTGGTCCGACGAGGTCAACGTGCCGGAGATGATGAACGTTCTGCTCATCGCCTATGTGAGCCTGGTCGGGGTCCTCGTCTATGCCATGCAGAAATGGGAGCGGGCGATGCGCATACCGGGATACAGCGTATGACCGCCTGCCTGGGCCTGAGCTGGGGCCCCCGCGGCGGCATCCCTCCGCACCTGCCGGCGGCCAAGGCGCTGCCCAACGACACCGTCCTGCCGGTGCTGCTGCCGGCGGCCGGGGCTTTGGCGCGGCGCGCGGACCGGGAGCGCGCCTCGGGTGCACCGCGGCTACGCCTCAGGGCCAAGCACGGGTTGTGGCTCTGCCTCCTCCTCGTGTTCTTTGCCGGCGCCGCCGAGGCCCGGTTGGAGCCCGGCACCCCTTCTATTCCGGCCACGTTGTGGAAATGGACGCCGCTCCTGGCGCAAGGGTTCGCCTTGAACCTCATTATCAGCTTCCTGGCCATGGCGATCGGCACAGTGGCCGGAACGTTCCTCGGCATCGCCCAGGTCTCACTGCTGCCGCCGATGAAGCGCGGATCCTGGTTCGTCACCCAGTTCTTCCGCAACGCCCCCTGGCTGGTGCTCTTGTTCTACATCATGCTCCTGATGCCGTTCGAAATCCGCGTCGGGGAGTTCGTCGTTCCGCTCCCCGACTGGGTCAAGGCCATTTTCGGATTTTCGCTCCCGGTGATGGCCAACGTCTCCGAAATCGTCCGCGGCGCCATCCAGTCGATCCCTTACGGCCAATGGGAATCGGCGGAATCGCTGGCCTTCACACGGCGCCAGACGCTGTGGATGATCATCCTTCCCCAGTGCGTCAAACGCATGCTGCCACCGTGGATGAACCTCTACTCCATTCTGACCATGGCGACGGTGCTGGCCTCCGTTGTCGGGGTGTCGGAGGCACTGACCCTCACGGGCGACGCCCTTGCTGCCGAGGATCGGGCCGAGCTGCTGATTCCGATGTACCTTTACATCCTCGTCTGGTTCTTCATCTACTGTTACCCGATCGCACGCTGGACGGTGCGCCTGGAGCGGAAATTCGCGGTGAAAATCTGAGGGGCCAGCCGATGACCTGGACCCCCGACCAGCCCATCCTCAGCCTCAAAGAGGTGCGCAAGTCCTTCGATGCGCTCGAGGTGCTGAAGAGCGTCTCGTTCGACGTCGCCAAGAGTGAGGTGATCTGCGTCATCGGCCCGTCGGGCTCGGGCAAGTCGACGCTTCTGCGATGCATCAACGCCCTGATCCCGATCGATTCGGGATCGATCCTGGTCGAGGGTCAGGAGGTGCACGACCCCAACCTCGACAAGCTGGAGCTCAGGAAGAAGGTCGGCATGGTGTTCCAGCAGTACAACCTGTTCCCCCACAAGACGGCGCTTGAGAACGTCATGATGGCGCCGATCCACGTGCTCAAGCGGGACAAGCAAGAGGTGGAGGAGCGCGCCTACCGGCTCTTGAAGAAGGTGCGGCTCGAGGGCAAGGAGCACGGCTACCCGGGCGAGCTTTCGGGAGGCCAGCAGCAGCGCGTCGCCATCGCCCGCTCGCTCGCCATGAACCCCGACGTCATGCTGTTCGACGAGGTGACGGCAGCCCTCGATCCGGAGACGGTCAAGGAGGTGCTCACCACCATCCGCGAACTCGTCGAGGACGGCATGACGAGCATGCTGGTGACGCACGAAATGGGCTTCGCCCGCGAGATCGCCGACCATATCTACTTCACCGACCGCGGCGTCATCGTCGAGCACGGCCCGCCCAAGGAGTTCTTCAAGAACGCCAAGGACCCACGCACCCGGGAGTTCCTGGCGCAGATTCTTTGACCTCTGGGCGAAGGCCATCGCGGCGAGCGATCCTTGGGTGGCCGAGGCCGTCGGGGGCCGCAGCCGGAGCATGCCCCGCTTGGCGACGCCGGCAGGACGGGCTACAAGCGCACCGAGGCGAGGCATGGTCCCGAGCCCGGCAATGGCAAGGGGGAGCACGCTTTGGGGGAGCGGTATGACGTTGTGGTCCTGGGCGGCGGGGTGGTCGGCGCCTCGATCGCGTACCACCTCAAGAAGCTTGGGGCCGGCAAGGTTGCCCTCTTTGAACGCGGCGAGCTCTGCTCCGGCGGGACCGCCAGGTCCTGCGCCATCATCCGCACCCACTACTCGATCCACACCAACACCGAGCTCGCCGTCAAGAGCCTCGAGGTCTTCCGCCGCTTCCCCGACGCGCTCCAGGATCGGGAGGCCGAATGCGGGTTCGTGAACTCGGGTTATCTGATCCTGGCGCCGGAGGGCGAGATCGCCGAGCGCCTGCGCCGCAACCTGGCCATGCAGGCCACGCACGGCGCGGCGACGACGGTCGTCGCAAAGGAGGAGGCGCGGGAACGCCACCCGCTGCTCGATCTCGAGGACGTAGCCGCCATCGGCTACGAGCCGGAGTCGGGCTACGCGGATCCCTACCTCACGACGATGAGCTACATCCGCGCCGCCCAACGCCTAGGCGTCGAGGTGAAGGCGCATTGCCCGGCGACCAGTCTGGCGCTTCGCGGCGCGCGGGTCGTCGGGGTCACGACGCTTCATGGCTGGATCGGGGCCGGCCTGGTGGTAGCGGCGCTCGGACCCTGGAGCGGGGCAATCGCCCGCTGGGCCGAGCTCGAGCTTCCCCTCAAGGTCTCCCGTCACATTGTGCTCACGCTCAGGGCGGCGGCGCCGTACGAAAGGACTCTGCCGATCGTCAAAGACCTGGTCACGGCGAACAAGATGTACTTCCGGCCCAGCACCGGAGGAGTGGTCCTGGTGGGCACGGGCGACCATGGCGACCCGCTCGACGACCCCGAGTCAATGGACGACACGGTTGGCCTCGACTTCGTCGCCCACCAGGGCGGCCAGATCGCCTGCCGCATGCCCAGCTTCGCCGACGCCGAGCTCGCCGCCACCTGGACCGGCCCCTACGACATCACGCCGGACTGGAACCCGATCCTGGGGCCGGTCCCCGGGGTCGAGGGCCTCCACGTCGCCTACGGCTTCTCGGGGCACGGCTTCAAGCTGGCGCCGATGGTCGGCAAGGTCGTCGCTCAAGCGGCGCTGGGGCTAACGCCGGAGGTCGACGTCACGCCCTACCGCCTCACCCGTTTCGCGGAAGGCAAGCTGCTCACGGGCGC
>JBHICW010000103.1:0-6580 GCA_046759785.1 Alphaproteobacteria bacterium | reverse complement strand
TCGATGACGCGCTTGTCGAAGTCCTCGCCGCCCAGGAAGGTGTCGCCGTTGGTCGCCTTCACCTCGAAGACGCCGTCGCCGATCTCGAGGATCGAGATGTCGAAGGTCCCGCCGCCCAGGTCGTAGACCCCGATGGTGCCGCTCTCCTTCCTCTCGAGCCCGTAAGCCAGCGCCGCCGCGGTGGGCTCGTTGATGATGCGCAGGACCTCAAGCCCGGCGATGCGGCCCGCATCCTTGGTCGCCTGCCGCTGCGAGTCGTTGAAATAGGCAGGCACCGTGATCACCCCCTGGCTCACTTCCTCGCCGAAATGGTTCTCGGCAGTCTCCTTCATCTTCTGGAGCACGAAGGCGCTGATCTGGCTTGGGTTATAACGCTCGCCCTTGACCTCGACCCAAGCGTCGCCGTTGTCCGCCTTGACGATTCTGTAAGGCACCAGGTCCTGGTCCTTCTTGACTGTCGGGTCTTTGAAGTTGCGGCCGATCAGACGCTTGATCGCGGACAGCGTGTTCTCGGGGTTGGTAACGGCTTGGCGCTTCGCCGCCTGGCCGACCAGCCGCTCTTCGTTGTCGGTGAACGCGACCATCGACGGGGTCGTCCGCGAGCCCTCGGTGTTCTCGATCACGCGGACGTTCTTCCCCTCCATGACGGCGACGCAGCTGTTCGTCGTCCCTAGATCGATCCCGATGACTTTGCTCATGCCCCTCTCTCTTAACGATTCGGCGATCCCCGGCAGCCACCTCATGCACCGCCCCGGACCCCCAGGTTCCGGTCAATATCCCCAAGTTACGGACGGTTATATATGTAGGCGTATATATGTAGGCGCCGGGCCGGCCGCAACCCGCGCGAGCCGGGGATCGTGCGATTTCCGGAGCCGACGGCGCCAACGCTTGGGTGCCGGCAAAACCCCCGATAGACGGCGGTATGCTGGCCTCGGGTCTCGCCGCGGGAAGGCGGGTCAGGCCTGGGTGTCGACCCGCTGCGGCGGCTTCTCCGCCGGGCCCTTGGCCACGCCCACCATCGCTGGACGCAGCAGGCGGTCGGCAATGAGATACCCCGGCTGTATCACCTCCACCACCGTTCCCGAAGGTTTGTCGGTGCTCTCCACCTCGAACACGGCTTGGTGGAGGTTATGGTCGAACTTCTCCCCCATCGCCTCGATCTTACGGATGCCATGGCGCTCGAAGACGGCCAGGAGTTCCCGCTCGGTCAATTCGATCCCTTCGACCAGGCTTGCGACCGCCTTATCCTGGCGCGCCTCTTCGGGGACGCTTTCCAGCGCCCGGCGCAGGTTATCGGCCACGTTCAAGAGCTCGCGGGCGAACGCCGTGATCGCGTACTTGCCGGCGTCCTCGCGGTCACGCTCGGCGAGCCGGCGCACGTTCTCCGTCTCGGCCATCGCGCGCAGGAGCTGGTCCTTGAGCCGGGACACCTCGGCCTTGAACTCGGCGATCCGGGGGTCTTCCTCCTCAGGCCGAGGCTCGGGCGCACGTTCCTCCCGCGTCTCGGGAGCCTGAGCCTCATCCTGGCGCTCACTGGGGTGCGGCGGCGCAGCTTTGTCCTCACCGTCGCCGGCCTTCGGCGCCGCCTCGGGCTGCGCCTCCTCCTTTTCCCCCTCGGCCTCTGGCGCAGCGCCACCAGCCGCCGGTTTCCGTCCTCTGTCTTTCTTCCGCTCGGTCATGCCGTACGCCCAAGCGCAGCGATCTTGCCCAAGAGATCTCCGATGACGTTCGCCGTGTAGTCCACCATCGGGATGATCCGGGCGTAATTGAGCCGCGTCGGGCCGATGACACCGATCGCCCCGATGATCCCACCCTCTACGCTGGAGTAGGGCGCGACGACCATCGAGCAATCGGTCAGCGCAAATAGCTCGTTCTCGGCGCCGATGAAGATCTTCACGCCCTCCGCCCCCTGGGTCAGCTCCAGGAGCCTCCTCAGCTCTTTCTTGGTCTCCAGCGTGTCGAAGAGCTTGCGGACGCGCTCGAGGTCGCTCAGCGCGGTCACGTCGTTCAAGAGGTTCGCGTGACCGCGGACGATGAGCGTCCCGCCCTCTTTGCCACCGGCCCAGGTGGCCAGCCCAGTTTCCACGACCCGGGCCGTAAGCTCGTCGAGCTGGGTGGTGTGCTCCTCGAGCTCCCGTTGGATGACGGCGCGGGCCTCCTCGATCGTGCGCCCCGCAAGCCGCGAGTTGAGGTAGTTCGTCGCCTGGACCAGCGCCGAAGGGGTGATACCCGGCGGCAGGTCAATGACCCGGTTCTCGACGACCCCGCTCTCGAAGACCATCACGACCAGCGCACGTCCCGGGGACAGGGCGACGAACTCGACATGCTTGAGCGGCCCTTCCGACTTGGGCGCCACCACCACCCCGGCACAGCTGGACAGACCGGAAAGAATCGCCGTCGCCTCACTCAAAACGTCCTCGATGCTGTGCCCCGCCGATTCGCACTGCTTGTCGATCGCGGCGCGCTCCTCCGGCGTCAGGTTGCCCACCTCGAGCATCCCGTCCACGAAGAGCCTGAGGCCCATCTCCGTCGGCAGCCGGCCCGCAGAGGTGTGCGGGGCGTAAAGAAGATCCGCCTCTTCCAGATCCGCCATGACGTTGCGGATCGTGGCGGGCGACAACGACATTTTGAGGCGACGCGACAGGGTCCTGGACCCGACCGGTTCCCCAGTGTCCACGTAAGCCTCAACGATGTGCCGGAAGATCTCGCGCGAGCGCTCGCTCAGCTCGTTGATCATCACCATGGTCGACACCGGTCTCTGTCGAACGGCTCGTTGGCGTTCGCCGCATCCGTGGCTCAAATATGTAGTCGGCGGCCAGAGGCGCGTCAACGCCGCCCTTCTCCGGCCTTTACGCCCGCCATAGCCCGGGTTAGCTTGGCGCCAAGGGCACGTGAAGGACAAGAGTGCATGCGACCCTCCGGTCGTGCGCCCGACGAGCTGAGGCCCGTGAGCCTCGAGCCGAGCGCTGCCAAATACGCCGAGGGCTCCTGTCTCGCACGGTTCGGGGACACTCAGGTTCTGTGCACCGCGACCGTAGAGGGACGCGTTCCGCCCTTCCTCCGCGACAGCGGCCACGGGTGGGTGACCGCCGAGTATGGGATGCTGCCCCGGTCGACCCAGACCCGCACCGACCGGGAGGCGATCCGCGGGCGCCCGTCCGGCCGCACCCAGGAGATCCAAAGGTTGATCGGCCGCAGCCTGCGCGCGGTGACCGACCTCACCGCCATGGGCGAACGCCAGATCAAAATCGACTGCGACGTGCTTCAGGCCGACGGCGGTACCCGCACGGCGGCGGTTACCGGGGGCTGCATAGCGCTCTACCAGGCCTTCGAGCACCTAGTGAACGAGGGCGTCCTCGCGAATGTCCCCCTTGCCGACCAGGTGGCAGCCGTCTCCTGCGGCCTCTATCAAGGCGTTCCGGTGACCGACCTCGACTATGCGGAGGACGGCAGCGCCGAGGCCGACGCGAACTTTGTCCTCACGGGACGGGGTCGGATCGTGGAAATCCAGGGCACCGCGGAAGCCGCCCCCTTCAGCCAGGCTAAGTTCCTGGCCCTTCTGAGGCTCGCCCGCAAGGGGGTGGCGGAGCTCGTTGCCCTCCAGAAGCAGGCGCTGGGTCTCGGCACGTGAGGCCATGGCCCGCAGGTTCACCGGCCGCCGGCTGGTAATCGCCAGCCACAATCCGGGTAAGGTCAAGGAGTTCGGGGAGCTTCTGCGCCCCTTCCGCGTCGCGGCCGTGGGCGCCGCCACGCTTGGCCTCGCCGAGCCGGAGGAAACGGGCGTGAGCTTCCTCGCCAACGCCGAGATCAAGGCCCGGGCCGCGGCCGAGGGCGCCCGGATGCCGGCGCTTGCCGACGACTCGGGCCTGGTGGTCCCCGCGCTCGGCGGCGCCCCCGGGATCGAGTCGGCCCGCTGGGCGCGGCCGAAAAGAGACTTCGGCGCGGCCATGGCCCGCCTCGAGGCGGAACTCGAGGGAAGGGACGACCGCCGTGCCTATTTCGTGGCCGCGCTGGTCCTCTGCTGGCGTGACGGCCACTGTGAGCGTTTCGCGGGCAAGGCTCGCGGCCGGCTGGTGTTCCCGCCCCGCGGCGAGCGCGGCTTTGGGTTCGACCCGGTCTTCGTTGCCGATGGTCAGGAGCTGACCTTCGCCGAGATGGACCCCGCCGCGAAGCACGCGATCAGCCACCGCGCCGAGGCTTTCCGACGGCTCGCGGCGGCCTGTTTCGGCGAGGAATGACCCATGCCCGTCTCGAAGGCCATGCCGTCGGGGGATGCGACCGCAGGCTTCGGTATTTACGTTCACTGGCCGTTCTGCCTCTCGAAATGCCCCTACTGCGACTTCAACAGCCACGTCGGGCGCCAGGTCGACCAGGGACGCTGGCGAGCGGCTCTGCTCAAGGACATCGACCATTTCGCCGGCCGCGGGTCCAAGCAGACCGTCACCAGCGTCTTCTTGGGCGGCGGCACACCGTCGCTCATGGAGCCCGCGGTGGTGGCCGCGGTAATGGACCGCATCGCCTTACGCTGGCCGGTGACGCCGGACCTCGAAGTTACCCTCGAGGCGAACCCGACCTCCAACGAGGCCGCCCGTTTTCGGGCCTACCGCACGGCCGGGGTCAACCGGCTCTCCCTCGGCGTGCAGGCGCTGGACGATCGCGCGCTTGTACGGCTCGGCCGCCAGCACAGCCAGACGGAGGCACGCGCGGCGCTTACTTTGGCGCAGGCGGTGTTCCCTCGCACCTCGTTCGACCTGATCTACGCGCGGCCGGGCCAGACCCCTGAGGCCTGGCGTCGCGAACTCGCCGAGGCGCTGGCGCTCGCCAGTGAACACCTTTCCCTTTACCAGCTCACTCTCGAGGAGGGAACGGCGTTCCACCGCCAGGCGCTCAGGGGCGAGCTCACCCTTCCCGACGAGGAGACGGCGACGGAGCTTTACGACGTCACCCAGGAGATGACGGACGCCGCGGGGCTCCCGGCCTATGAAGTGTCCAACCACGCGCGCCCGGGAGCCGCCTGCCGCCACAACCTCACCTACTGGCGGTCAGGCGAGTATGTGGGGGTGGGGCCCGGCGCGCACGGCCGACTAGCGGACGATGGGGGCTGGCTCGCCATCCGTCAGATCCGTGCGCCCAGTGCCTGGCTCGACGCGGTCGAGCGCCACGGCCACGGGACGCTCGAGGCGGCCGGGCTATCGGCCGCCGACCGGGTCAAAGAAGCGCTGATAATGGGGTTGAGGCTCACCGAGGGGCTACGCCGGGACCGCTTTTCGGCCGCCACCGGCTTCTCCCTCGCCTCGGTCCTGGCGCAAGAGAGGCTCGAGCGCCTCGTCGGCGGCGGGTTCCTGACCTTCGATGAGCGGGGCCTCCGGGCCACACCCGCCGGACGCCGGGTGCTCAACGCCGTGCTCGCCGCGCTCGTCGCTTAGTAGTAACCGAGCTCCTCGAAGGTCGTCGGCGCGGGGCTCACGGTCTTCACACCCTCTGCTGTGACCTCGAACACCGCCAGGCCGCGCTCGGCCGCTCCGTCGGGGCCGAACCGGAAGATGCCATCGACGCCGCTGTAGCCGCTGGGCGTCGCGAGACGTTCGACGCTGAAGTCCGGACCCTCGGGCATGAGCGCCAGTGTGCCGGCCAGCGCCACGGCGTCGTAGGCAAGGCTGGCAAGACGGGGCGGCTGCCGCCCATAGACCCTGGCGAAGCGGGCCTCGAACCGGATCCGCGCCTGCCGTGGGGGCGCCGCGAACCAGCCGCCCACGAGGGAAGGCTCGCGAAGCGTGGCCGGATCCTCCCACTCGGCCGTCCCGACGACGCGCACCTCGGGCAGGTCGACGTCGAAGAGCGGCAGGTACGAGGCCACCGTCCTAAGCCGGGATCCGCTGTCGGGGAGCAGCACCGCGTTGAACGGCACCTCGCCCAGGGTATCCTGGGTGTCGAGCTTTTCGAGCGCCCGGCGCGCGAGCTCGTCGTCCTGTGCCTCGAGGTCGCGACGCATCGCCATCAGGGCCGCGTGCCTCTCCTCGTAGCGCGCCAGGCGACGCACCACGGCGGAGCGGTCGGGGTCGTCGGGAAGGTAGTAGGCGACCTCCACCACCTGGGCGCCTGTTGCGGCGGCGACGCGCCTGAGTTCCGCCACCATCTCCCGGCCGTACGGCGTGTCGGGCGTCAGCGCCGCAAAGCTTGTGAGGCCCTGGGCCACGGCGTAAGTCACCACCCGCTCGACCGGCTGGTAGGGTATGAACCCCATAAGAAAGATCCCCCTGCCGGCGACGGCACGGTCGGAGGAAAACGCGACGACGTTCACCCCCGCCGCACGGGCGAGCGGCGCAATGGCAGCGACCGAGGTACTGAAGAGGGGGCCGAGAATGAGCGACGCGCCTTCGGCGACGGCTTCGGACACCGCTCGCACCGCGCCCTCGGGGGCGCCCCCCGTGTCCTTGGGCAGGAGGACCAGCCGCTCGCTGCCAATCTCGAACAGAGCGAGCTGGGCGGCGGCGAGCTGGGCCTCGCCCAGAGCGGCGCTGGGCCCTGATAGGGGCAGCAGCAGAGCAATGAAAACGGGACCCGGCTCGGGCGGTGGCGC
>JBHICW010000102.1:0-6653 GCA_046759785.1 Alphaproteobacteria bacterium | reverse complement strand
TTCTACGCCTGCTGCGGCGTGCCGGACACGGTCGACGGCCGATTCGACATGATCGTCCTTCATGTCTTCCTCGTGCTGCGTCGACTCAAGGCGGAGGGAAGGGCGGGAAGAGAGGCGGGACAGGCGCTGTTCGATGTCATGTTCGACGACATGGACCGTTCGCTGAGGGAGATGGGGGTCGGGGATTTCGACGTGGGCAAACGGGTCAAGGCGATGGCCCGCAGCTTCTACGGGCGGCTCGCCGCGTACGAGGAAGCCCTGACCAGCGACGACGCGGTGCTCGAGGCGGCGCTCAGACGCAACCTGTTCGGTACGGTTGAGCCGGCCGGCGCCCATCTCGCGGCGCTCGCCGGTTATATGAGGTGCGAGGCCACCGCCCTCGAGGCCCAGAAAGGGGGGGACATCATCGAGGGTAGGGTGTCGTTCGGGGCGCCTCCGGAGCCGGCCTGAAGGCCCGTCGTACGGTTGACCGGGTGAACCGGGACAAGTATGGTGCGCGGCTTCCTCGCGGGCGACGGCCGCGCGTGGGGCCGGGCGACATGGTTCGTGGCGAAGCGCGGTCGACGGGGGAATTAAGGTGGCGGCGAAGGAAGTCGAGGTCGAGTTTTCGCGCCCGTTTCCCATCGGCGACGAGGAAGCGGTGGTGCGCATCGCCGCCGAGCCCGAGGAGCGGGCGGCGCTCGCACGGCGCTTCGCCTTGCTTGCCCTCGACAGCCTCACCGCCGAGGTCCGACTGCAGCCGGGCGGTACCGGGAACGTAATCAGGTTGCGTGCCCAATTCCGCGCCGACGTGGTACAATCCTGCGTCGTCACCCTGCAGCCGGTGGCTTCGCGGATCGAGGAATCGGTCGAGCTGTCCTTTATCCGGGTTGAGTCCGTTCCCAAGGTAACGGCGGTTGCCGTTGCACCGGAAGGAGAGGACCCGCCCGAACCGCTACAGGGTGAGGAGATCGACCTCGGCGAGGTCGTCGCCGAGCAGCTTGGTGTGAGGTTGGAGCCCTACCCGCGTCGACCCGGTGCCACCTTTGTGCCGGTCGGGTTCGCAACCGGAGCGGAGATGGGGGAGGAAGGCAAGGAGGGTCATCCCTTCGCCGTGCTGCGCAAGCTCAAGGAGTAGGTTAGGTGTTTGTCGTGCTTGCCCGCGCCTCGATTGATTGTTAAAGCTGTGGGTCGCGTGTGGCCGAACCGGAAGATGTGAGGCATGGCTGTCCCGAAGAAGAAGGTGTCCAGGTCGCGCCGGAACATGCGGCGGTCGCATCATGCGCTCCGCGCACCGAACTTGGTGGAGTGCCCCAACTGCGGCGAGCTGAAGCTGCCGCACCACCTCTGCCGCGGCTGCGGCTACTACGGGGGCCGCGAGGTCGCCCACGTCACCAAGGCGGTTTGAACCTTCCTATCCGGACTTAGCGAGCGGCTGATGAGCGCGCCTCTGACCATCGCGCTAGACGCCATGGGTGGCGACCGCGCGCCGAAGATGGTCGTCGCCGGCGCCAACGTGGCGCGGAAGCGTTATCCGAACCTGCGTTTCCTGCTCGTCGGCGATGAGGGCCGTCTGCAGAAGCTTTTGTCCCGCTTTCCCCGCCTCGCCCGCGTGAGCTCCGTCTGCCCCAGTGAATCGGTCGTGAGACCGTCGGAGAGGCCTTCGCTCGCCTTGCGGCGGGGCCAGCGGTCGAGCATGCGGTTGGCCATCGACGCGGTCGGCAACGGCGAGGCGCAGGGGGTCGTCTCGGCCGGAAACACTGGCGCGCTCATGGCGATGGCCAAGGTGGTCCTGAAGACCCTCCCCGGTATCAGCCGTCCGGCGATTGCGTCGCTGTTCCCCACCCGCCGGGGGGAGACGGTGATGCTGGATCTCGGGGCCAATGTCGACTGCGACGCCGAGAACCTCGTCCAATTCGCCCTGATGGGCGAGGTCTTCGCCCGCAGTGTCCTCGGCGTGGTCAAGCCGACGGTCGGGCTCCTCAACGTCGGGATCGAAGAGATCAAGGGCAACGAAGCGGTCAAGGCGGCGAACGAGCTGTTGCGCTCGGGCCGTATGGCGATCAGCTTCCATGGCTTCGTCGAGGGGGATGACATCGCCAACGGAACGGTGGACGTCGTCGTCACCGATGGATTCACCGGCAACATTGCCTTGAAGACGACGGAGGGGACGGCAAGGCTATACACGGAGTTCCTCCGCGCCACCTTCAGGCGCTCCATCTTCTCCAAGCTCGGCTATTGGATCGCCCGGCCGGCACTCAGGGCGCTCAGGAACCGGGTCGATCCCCGCCGCTACAACGGGGGCATGTTCCTCGGCCTCAACGGGGTGGCGGTGAAAAGCCATGGCGGCACCGACGCCCTCGGGTTCGCGAACGCCATCGGCTTCGCGTTCGACATGGTGACCCAGGGCTTCAACGACCGGGTGATCGCCGAGCTCAACCGCTGGAACGCCAACGGACCAACGAAGGCGGCCGCCTTGTGAACATGCAGCGGTCCGTGGTGGTCGGTTGCGGGGAGCACCTTCCTTCGCGTGTGCTCACCAACCACGACCTCGCCCGCATGGTCGACACGTCCGACGAGTGGATCGTATCGCGCACCGGCGTCCGTCAGCGCCACATCGCGGCCGACGGCGAACTTACCTCCGATCTGGCGATCCGGGCCTCGGAGAGGGCCCTTGAGGCGGCGGCTATAGAGGCGAAAGATATCGACCTCATCGTGCTGGCGACGGCCACCCCGGACGAGACCTTTCCGGCGACGGCGACGAAGGTGCAGCGGAATCTGGGGATCAAGCGCGGGGCCGCGTTCGACGTCCAGGCGGTGTGCACCGGCTTCGTCTACGCGCTCGCCGTGGCCGACAACTTCATCAAGACGGGACAGGCGGGGACCGCCCTGGTCATCGGCGCCGAGATCTTCTCGCGGATCATCGACTGGACCGACCGCGCGACCTGCGTCCTCTTCGGCGACGGGGCGGGTGCGGTGGTCTTGCGGGCGGCGGAGGGCACCGGGGCCGACAGCGACCGCGGCGTCCTCTCCACCCACCTCCACTCCGACGGCAGCCACTACGACCTGCTTTACGTTGACGGCGGCCCCTCTTCCACCCAAAGGGCCGGTCACATCCGCATGGTGGGGCGGGAGGTGTTCCGGCACGCCGTGGTCAATCTCGCCGCCGCGGTGGATGAGGCCCTCGACGCCAACGGCCTTAAGCCGTCCGACATCGACTGGCTCGTGCCCCACCAGGCGAGCAAGCGGATCCTGGAGGCGACGGCCCGGAAGCTCGGCCTGGACGACGGCAAGGTGGTCGTCACCGTCGACCGGCACGCGAACACCTCGGCCGCGTCGATCCCGCTCGCCCTCGCCGAAGCCTCCGCCGACGGGCGGCTCAAACCGGGGGACATCGTCGTCATCGAGGCGATGGGCGGCGGGTTCACCTGGGGTTCGGCGATCATCCGCTGGTAAGGGCCGCCGCCGGAAGATTGACCACTTCTTAAGCGAACCATCACATCCCTTTGATATTGACGGATTTTCGATCTTCTGGTATGGTGTCTCCATCGTCGCGTCAGGGAGGCACGACACCATGGCGGGGAGGACCCTCACTCGGGCACAGCTGACCGAGGCCGTGTACCGGGAAGTGGGGCTGTCGCGCAACGAATCGGCCCAACTCGTCGAATCTCTCCTTGAGGAAGTCGCCTCTTGTCTCACTCGTGGCGAGACCGTCAAGGTCTCGTCCTTCGGGAGCTTTTCGGTCAGCCGGAAGGCGCAGCGCGTGGGGCGCAACCTGCGCACGGGCGAGCCGGTGCCGATCCTGCCGCGCCGTGTCCTCGTGTTCCGTGCCTCCCATGTCTTGAAGGACCGCATCAACCGATTCCTCGGTGGGGGCGGCTCGTGACGATGGCGGCTCGAGCGCAGGCCCCGTCGCTTGCCCGGCGCGTCGAGAAGTCGCCGGCGGCCTTCCGGACGATCAGCGAGGTGGCCGCCGAACTTGGCGTGGCCCAGCACGTCCTGCGCTTCTGGGAGAGCAAGTTCAGCCAGGTGAGGCCCTTGAAGCGGGGCGGGGGCCGCCGCTACTACCGTCCCGAGGACGTGGAGCTCTTGCGCTCGCTCAAGTTTCTTCTTTACGTGGAGGGCTACACGATCCGAGGCGTCCAGAAACTGCTGCGCGACGGGGCGCTCAAGGCCGGGCGGGCCGCATCCGTCGTCGATGGGCCGGGCGCGGGCGCGCCGGCGCGTGAGGGCGCGGGCACGGCCTTGTCGGCGGCGCAAAGGGCCGCACTCCAGGCGGTCGTCGAGGATCTCATCGCGCTGCGCAAGATGCTGCGGCGCCGCCTGTAGCTCCGTTGCGCGGGCGAGGGGCGGCGGCTATAGTGCCGACGCCCGCAGGCCTGAGGTCCGCGGGCGGGGTCGGAGCGTAGCGCAGCCCGGTAGCGCACCAGTCTGGGGGACTGGGGGTCGGCGGTTCAAATCCGCCCGCTCCGACCATTTCTTCAAGTAGTTTCGTAGCAAACAGGGCTTTTCCCCCCGTCCGTCGCGCCGTTCAAACGCCGGCCCCGTGTCGCCGGTTCCGTGGTGGAGCGCCGACGAAGCGGCGCGGCGCCGGCCAGGGTCCACCGGACGGCTGCCTCCAATAGAGGCGCGGCGAGCCGACCGGGACGTCACATTAGGTCGTCCAGGTCGACGTTGAGTGCCTCGGCGACGGTGCCGACCACGTCAATCGAGGCCCTTTCTTGGCGGTTTCGATCGAGCCTTAAGTGGAGGCGGTCGCGGCGGGGCCGGCGGCGCGTTCGGGATAGAGGCTGAGGAGGCCCTCGGGCGAGGCCGGGCACACCCCGCGCTCGGTGACGAGCCCGGTGATAAGCCGCGCCGGCGTCACGTCGAAGCCATAGTTCTTGACCGGCGTCGCCTTCGGCGTCAGGCGCACGCTCAAGACGGTGCCGTCCGGCGCCTCGCCGGCGATGCACGCGACCTCGCTCCCGTCGCGCTCCTCGATCGGGATCTCGCTGAGGCCGTCGCTCAACGTCCAGTCAATCGTGCTGTGGGGAAGGCCGACGTAGAACGGCACGCCGTTGTCGCGCGCCGCGAGGGCCTTGAGGTAGGTGCCGATCTTGTTGCCGACGTCCCCGGCCGCCGTCGTCCGGTCCGTCCCGACGAGGCAGAGGTCGACAAGCCCATGCTGCATGAGGTGGCCCCCGGCGCTGTCGGCGATCACCGTGTGGGGCACGCCGTGGCGGCCCAGCTCCCAGGCGGTGAGCGCCGCGCCCTGATTGCGGGGCCGGGTCTCGTCCACCCACACGTGTATGGGAACGCCGCCATCATGGGCCATGTAGATCGGGGCAAGCGCGGTGCCCCAGTCGACCGTCGCCAGCCAGCCGGCGTTGCAGTGGGTGAGGACGTTGACCGGCCGGTTCCGGCCCGCGCTCTCCCACGCGTCCCGAATCAGAGGCAGCCCGTTCCGGCCGATGGCCTGGTTGACGGCCACGTCCTCGTCGCAGATTTCCTTGGCCCGAGCGTAAGCCGCGACGGCCCGCCGCCCGTGCGCCTGGTTGCGGACTGAGGCGCGGATCTCTTCCAGCGCCCAGCGGAGGTTCTGGCCGGTGGGCCGGGTTAAGAGCAGCGTCTGGTACGCGCGGTCCATCGCCTCGTCAGAAGGGTCCCGCCTCAATGCCAGGCATAGGCCGTAGGCGGCGGTGGCGCCGATCAAGGGGGCGCCGCGAACGCGCATGGTGCGGATCGCCTCCGCCGCTTCGTCCACGCTGGTGAGCCTGGCCACGACGAAGGCGTGCGGGAGCTTCGTCTGGTCGATGATGTGGACCGACCAGCCGTCCTCGGCAGGCCAGATACTGCGGTAAGAGACCCCGTCGACCTTCACGCTCGGCGCCCCGGCTGCTCTTCCTCGGCGGCGAGGACCGCCGTGGTGGAGGCGAGGTTAGCCGCCGCGTCGGCGCCTTTCAACTGCCCCGGCGGGCCGGTCATGTGCGAGAGCCGAAACCTCCCGGCTGACGCCTGCCGCCTCGAGGACGCCTTCTGCCCAGCCGACGGCAACGCGAGTCTGTTCCGAATCGTCAGAGGCTTCGAGCACCCGATCGTCGAGAGGTACAAGCGGTTCCTCGAGGCCAACGGCATTCACATCGCCGGGATCGAGTTCATCCTGGACCGCCGCGGCGATCTCTATACTTACGACGTCAACACCAACACCAACTACAACCCCGAGGCGGAGGCCGAGGCGGAGATCTACGGCATGCGCGCCGTCGCCGTCTATCTGGGCCGCGAACTGGAGCAGGTTACGGGTGCCGTCGTGCGGCGCCGCCGGGCCGCGGGTTGAGCGTCGCGCTCGGTGCTCGTCGCCGAGAAGCAGATCACGGCTCATTCTGGATCGCGAGGACGAGCCTGACAAGGATCCGCCTGACCGTCGCCAGCGACTCACGCGCGCTTATCCCGAGCCTCCATCTGTGACACCGGCGACGTCCGCAGTGCTAGGCGGCGCAACTGATAGCGACGTGCCGGCTGCTGCTTGGTCGTGGCGCCGACGGCGTACTTTCACGACAACTCGCCGAGCAGAGCCGTGGCCTCCTTGAGGTCGGCTGTGTCGAAGCCCTCGGTGAACCAGCCATAGATGGGCGCCAGCAACTCCCGAGCCTCGCCGCTCTTGCCCTGCCCCTGCCAAAGGCGCGCGAGACTCA
>JBHICW010000101.1:0-6969 GCA_046759785.1 Alphaproteobacteria bacterium | reverse complement strand
GGGGGCATCCGCCGTCGATGGTGGGGGTGATACGCGGATTTGTGCAACTTAGCACTAGAGGGCGGCCCAGACCGCAGGCCGTGCAGTGCCTAGCTATGCAAGTTCTGCATAGCTGGTTTGCTATTTGTTCTCTGGTCGTGGCGTCTCGTCCACCCTATCTAAACCTCGGAGATGAACGGAGCTGCACCGCAACATGACGGTCGGCGCCGTTCCCGCCGGAACAATGTCGGATCGTTCGGCGGTTAGCATTCCGGGTCGAACGCCCGGGACGAGGATCTTCGGATCCTACCTGCGTCTCCCAGACGTGATGCCTCCCTGTTAGCCTTGGCCGGACCTTCGAGTCCGGCCCTTCTTTTTTCCGGGGCCCCGGCACCGTCCGCGGAAGGGGTGCGCCTACATGAACAGGGGCTCGCTCATGAGCCCCGTGTAAAGGTGAGCCACAAATTCCCCGTAACCGTTGTACAGCTGCGTCGGCATCATCTCGCCGGTCCCTAAGAAGCGCTCGCGCGCCTGGCTCCAGCGCGGGTGCGGCACCTTGGGGTTCACGTTCGCCCAGAAGCCATACTCTTTCGGCACCATGATCTCCCAGAAGGTCCTCGGCCGCTCCTCGGTGAAGGCGATCCGCCGGATCGACTTGATGCTCTTGAAGCCGTACTTCCACGGGACCGCCAGCCGGATCGGGGCGCCGTACTGCTTGGGCAAAGGCTTCCCGTACGCTCCCGTCACCAGGAAGGCGAGCTCGTTCGTCGCCTCGGCCATGGTGAGACCCTCGGTGTACGGCCACGGGTACCAGAAGGCGCGCTGGCCCCGCGCGACCTCGGGGTCCAGGAACGTCTCCATCTCGACGTACTTCGCCGATCCCAGCGGCCGGGCCAGGTCGACCAGCGCCTTCATCGGGAACCCACTCCAGGGGATGGTCATCGACCACGCCTCGACGCAGCGAAGCCGATACAGCCGCTCCTCCAGCGGCATACGCGCCACGAGATCGTCGATATCGAGGGTGAGCGGCTTTTCCACCAGCCCTTCGACCGTGACGCTCCACGGCCGAATTTCGAGCGCCTGGGCCGGCCGCCAGATTTGCTTGTGGGAACCGAACTCGTAGAAGTTGTTGTAGCGCCCCGTGATGTCCTCGCCCGTGAGCGGCCGGTCCAAGGTGTAGCGCAGGTTGCGCGGCACCGGGTAGAGGTGGGCCGACGGGTCGTCCCCTTGCGCCTCGGCGCGGGCGGCGCCCACGCCCCCTGGCAGCATGCCGGCGACGGGCGCGGCGGCGAGAATCGAGCCGGCGGCGAAGGTCTTGATGAAACGGCGCCGGCCGGCGAAGAGGGGCTCGGGCGTCGCCGCCGATTCGGGCAGCCCCCACCCCCGCTTGACTTTCACCAACATCCGTTTCCTCCTCCGCTTGCGGTCAGCCCGCCCCGCGACGCCCTACCGGACGGCCCCTGGGACCGCTGCCGCGGCTTAGTTTGACTCGGCGACCGTCCCCAGACAAGGGAACTCATGGCGACCGCCTCCGTCGCGCGGGCAAGACGGCGACCGCGTTTCCGCGCGCCTCAGTCCAGCGCCGTCTCTGTCGCCCATGAGGACGCTTCACCACGGCGGCCGTCGGCGTAAGGCTTAAGGGCGGCGTAGGCGGTGCGGTGGATCGGCGCCTCGACGCCGAGCTCGGCGCCGAGGCGGGCGCCGAAGTAGCCGCCGACGGCGCCCGCCCCCATCACCGCGAACCTGAGGCTGTGGGACGTCATCGCAGCACCCGTCTGGTTTCAACTCAGCGACGCACAGGCTCGCTGGATCCGCCGGCAGGCCTCCTCGAGGAGGTCTGTCGCCGTGGCGTAGGAAACGCGGAAGAAGGGGTCGAGGCCGAAGGCCGCTCCGGGGACCACGGCCACCCCTTCCGTCTCGAGGAGGTAATGGGCGAAGTCCTCGCTCGACTCGATGCGGCGCCCGTCGGGCGCCCTCTTGCCGATGACCCCGGCGCAGGTCGGGTACACATAGAAGGCTCCCTCCGGCGCGTGGCACGTAAGCCCAGGGATCTGGTTCAGCATGCCTACCACGAGGTCCCGCCGCTGCTTGAAAACCGCCTGCCACTCGGCGAGGAAGTCCTTGGGCCCATTGAGGGCCTCGACCGCCGCCGCCTGGCTCACCGAACTCGGGGTTGTCGTGCTCTGCGACTGAATCTTCGCCATCGCCCTGATCAAGGGCGCCGGGCCTCCGCCGAAGCCGATCCGCCAGCCGGTCATCGCGTAGGCCTTCGAGACCCCGTTCACCGTGAGCGTACGGTCGTAGAGCGCGGGCTCGACCTCGGCCGGAGTCACGAACTCGAACCCGTCGTAGACGATGTGCTCGTATATGTCGTCGCTCATGACCCAGACCTGGGCACGGCCGACGAGGACCTCGGCGAGCGCCTTTAACTCGTCGCGCGTGTAAGCGGCGCCCGTCGGGTTGTTGGGCGAGTTCAGGATCACCCACTTGGTCCGGGCGGTGATGGCGGCGTCGAGGTCGTCCGGCCTGAGCTTGAACCCCGTCTCTTGCCTGCAGGGGACGATCACCGGCGTGCCTTCGGCCACGAGAACCATGTCGGGGTACGAGACCCAGTAGGGCGCCGGGACGACGACCTCGTCGCCCGCCTCGACCGTGGCTATGAGGGCGTTGAACAGGACCTGCTTGGCGCCGGTCCCGACGATGACCTGCTCCGGCGTGTACTCGAGCCCGTTCTCGCGCCGAAACTTGGCTGAGATCGCCTCCCTGAGGGTGGAGGTGCCGGCGACAGGGGTGTACTTGGTCTGCCCCTCGGCGATCGCCCGGCACGCCGCCTCTTTGATATGGTCCGGGGTGTCGAAATCGGGCTCGCCTGCGCCCAGACCGATGACGTCGCGACCCTGAGCCTTGAGCTCGGCCACGAACCCGGTGAGGGCGACGGTCGGCGAGGGCTTGATACGGGCAAGACGCGTGGCGAAGATGTCCATGGAGGGCCTCGGGGGCTAGGCGGGGCAAGCCTACGTCACGCCCCTATGAGGCGCAACGTCCTGCCCCGGATACGCGGCTCTGAAGGCTCCCGCTGCTGTCCCCAACGGCGGCGAAATCCCGCGAACGCTTCCCTTCGACGGGGAAAGCCGAGGGCTGGCGGCCTGCCGGTGGGGGATCGCTATTCGAGCGCGATGTCGCCGTCCAGCTCGAGACGCACGGGGACGCCCTCGACGGTCACGGTGGCGTGCGCCTTGAGCGTTTCCGTTCCCAGGATTGCCCCCGATTCGACCGCCTTGCGCACGCCTGCCTCGATCTCGCGCTGGGCGGTCACCCCCAGGCGCTTCAGGAACTTGCGGATCGCGATGTTGAAGACGTCCTCGTTCATCCTCCCCTCCTCTCCCCGGACAGGGCCGACATAAGCTTGGGTCCGACCCCTGTCAACCCGCCTCGCTCGCCCTGCCGCTCACCAAGTTGAGCTCATACGCGAGCGCAACGGTGACGCCCATGCTCTCGACACGCGGAGCGATATCGGACGGGGGTTCGGCATCAAACAGGGGCCGAATCGGTCCTGCGCAGATCGTCGCCCCAGAATCCAAATTTTTGCGCATGCTGGGGACCCCGTCGTGCCGTCGAGCCGCACGCATGACCAAGCCACGCGTCAGACGACTCACCCGTCGTGAGGCCCGGCGATGTATACTGGGTACGAGGCACGCTAAGCGGCAGCCGTCGAGAGACAACACGGCGCCAAGGGTGGCATTGGCCAACTGATGGACAGGACAGTCACGATACCCAAGGAAAGGATCGCCACGTTCTGCCGGCGGCACCACATCCGCCGGCTTGCGCTGTTCGGCTCGGTTCTCAGGGACGACTTTGGGCCCGAGAGCGACGTGGACGTGTTGGTGGAGTTCCGGGCCGGACACGCGCCTGGCTTCGCCTTCTTCGCGATGGAGGCGGAGCTTTCCAGGATACTGGGCCGGAAGGTGGACCTCAGTACGCCGAACTTCCTCAGCCGCTACATTCGCGACAAGGTGCTAGCAGAGGCCCTCGTTCAGTATGACGAAGGCTGACGATCTCGTCCGCCTTCGCCACATGCTGGACGCGGCGCGCAAGGCAACGAGTCTCGTCGAGAGGCGAGAGCGGTCCGACCTCGACAAGGACGAGATGTTGGCACTGGCCCTCGTTCGGTTGCTCGAAATTCTCGGCGAAGCGGCGAAGAGGGTGTCGAAGGAGGTCCGTGCCGATCACCCGCAGGTCGCCTGGCCTGCGATCGCGGGAACCCGCGACCGGCTGATTCACGGGTACTTCGAGGTTGACCTTGACATCGTGTGGAGCATCGTCACGCGCGACTTGCCGCCGCTGATCGCGGCATTGGAACGGATGATCCCGAGGACACACGCTTGAGGCAGCCGCGAGGTGGCGGCCGCCGCCCACGCCCCATGGCCAACGCGCGCGCCCCAGCGTATAAAAGGGGCATGAGCACGACGCTGCCGTCGTTGGATCGGCGCGGGGTACCCCCGCCCGCGCGCGCGCGCGAAAGTCCCTTCGCGTTGGTCTCGGACTTCACGCCCGCGGGCGACCAGCCGCAGGCGATCGACGAGCTCGTCGCTGGCGTCCAGAGCGGCGAGCAGGAGCAGGTGCTGTTAGGCGTCACCGGCTCGGGCAAGACCTTCACCATGGCCCACGTCATCCAGCGGACGGGGCGCCCGACGCTCATCCTCGCCCCCAACAAGACGCTGGCGGCGCAGCTCTATGGCGAGATGAAGACGTTCTTCCCGAACAACGCCGTCGAGTATTTCGTCTCCTACTACGACTACTACCAGCCGGAGGCCTACGTGCCCCGCACCGACACCTACATCGAGAAGGAGGCCTCCATCAACGACCAGATCGACCGGATGCGCCACTCCGCGACGCGGGCGCTCTTCGAGCGCGACGACGTGGTCATCGTCGCCTCGGTCTCCTGCATCTACGGCATGGGTCCGGTGGAGACGTACTCGCAGATGGTCGTCCGCCTGCGCAAAGGCCAAACCGTCGACCGAACCAAGCTGCTCAGGGAGTTCGTGGAGCTCCAGTACAAGCGCAACGATATCGCCTTCCAGCGCGGCACCTTCCGCGTCAGGGGCGATTCGGTGGAGATCTTCCCGGCGCACTACGGGGACCGGGCGTGGCGCTTGAGCCTCTTCGGCGACGAGATCGAGGCCATCACCGAGTTCGATCCCTTGACCGGCGAGACGACCGCGACGCTCACGGCCATCACCGTCTACGCCAACAGCCACTACGTGACCCCCCGTCCGACGTTGAAGCAGGCGATCAAGGAGATCCGCAAGGAGCTTGAACAACGGATCGAGGACTTCCGGCGGACGGGAAAGCTCCTGGAGGCCGAGCGGCTGGAGCAGCGGACGAACTTCGACCTCGAGATGATGGAGGCGACGGGGAGCTGCGCCGGGATCGAGAACTACTCGCGCTACCTTACCGGGCGCAGGCCGGGAGAGCCGCCGCCGACGCTGTTCGAATACCTGCCCGAGAACACCCTCCATATCGTCGACGAGAGCCACGTCGCCGTGCCCCAGCTCGGCGGCATGTTCCGGGGCGACTTCAACCGCAAGTCGACGCTGGCCGAGCACGGCTTCCGCCTGCCCTCCTGCGTCGACAACCGGCCGCTCAAATTCGAAGAGTGGGACGCGATGCGTCCGCCGACGATCTTCGTCTCGGCCACCCCGAGGCCGTGGGAGCTGAAGCGCACCGGGGGCGTCTTCGTCGACCAAGTGATCCGTCCCACCGGGCTCATCGATCCCGTGTGCCTCGTGCGCCCGGCAATGACGCAGGTGGACGACCTCATGGCCGAGTGCCGCGCCGCCGCGGCAAAAGGGCAGCGCGTCCTCGTCACGACCCTCACCAAGAGGATGGCCGAGGACCTCACCGAGTACATGCACGAGGCGGGGATCCGGGTCCGCTACCTTCACTCCGACATCAACACGATCGAGCGGGTGGAGATCATCCGGGACCTGAGGCTGGGGGCGTTCGACGTGCTCGTCGGCATCAACCTGCTGCGCGAGGGGCTGGACATTCCGGAATGCGCGCTCGTCGCGATCCTGGACGCCGACAAGGAAGGATATCTCCGCTCCGCGACGTCGCTCATCCAGACGATCGGGCGCGCGGCGCGCAACGTCGACGGGCGCGTCATCCTCTACGCCGACACCATGACCGAGTCGCTCGAGAAGGCGATCAAGGAGACCAACCGGCGGCGCGAGAAGCAGCAGGCGTTCAACGCCGCCAACGGCATCACGCCGGAGAGCGTCAAGAAGTCGATCAAGGACATCCTCGAAGGCGTCTACGAGGCCGACTATGTGACGGTCGAGACCGGCGACGAGGCCGCGCCCCACCTCGTGGGACGCGACCTCAACGCTTACATGGCAGAGCTCGAGAAGCGGATGCGGGAGCACGCCGCTAACCTCGAGTTCGAGGAGGCGGCGCGCTTAAGGGACGAGATCCGCCGGCTCGAGGGGGCGGAGCTCGGGCTCAAGGAGCGCATCCTCGCCCGCGCCGAGCGAGCCGCATCCAAGGCCCGCGCCGGCGGTGAGACTCGGACGTCGATGCTGAAGTCGAGCCTTCTCGTTGGCAGTGTGGTGCCGCGCGGGGCGTCCCGCAAGAAACGAAGGAAACGTTATAGGCCCTAATCCACGCCAATGACGGCGAACGCCGCCGAGGGTCAGGGCCGACCACCGCCGGCCGCGATCAGGCGAGGCGGCGAGCTCACCCGGCCGCGCGCCACGGCAAGCCCGGGTGACGGCAGAGGGCCGTGGCCGCCGCCGACGCCGGGCTCGATTCAGACACGCGAAGATGGTGGGAAAAGGGGACATTCTACTTTTTCTCTCCGCGTGACCGCCCAGTTGCTCACCGTTAGCGCGGGCGACACGAGCTGTGCGAAAAAGTTGAATGTCCCCTTTTCCACGCCGCGGCGACGTTTGGGGCCTTTTCAAGGGGTCCCGGTTTGCTTAGCCTTTGACC
>JBHICW010000100.1:0-7057 GCA_046759785.1 Alphaproteobacteria bacterium | reverse complement strand
CCGGAGATCACGCCGCGGGCCCGGATCGGCCGCATCTCGGGCTGGGGCTGGGGCCTCGGCTATGCGGGTGGCCTCGTTTGCTTGGTGATCATCCTCGTTGGCTTCGTGGAAACCGATAGCCCGTTATTCGGCCTCGATAAGTCGGAGACAAAGCTTGAGCATGTCCGGGCAGTGGGGCCGATATCGGCCCTCTGGTATGCGCTCTTCGCCCTGCCGCTGTTCCTGTTCACCCCGGACCGTCGCTCCAAGGGGATAAGTCCGGTACAGGCAGTTCGTGACGGCCTTGCAACGCTGGTGCAAAGCCTCCGGGAGATCCGTCGGTACGCCAACATCGCCCGCTATCTCCTCGCCCGCATGATCTATACCGACGGCCTCAACACGCTGTTCGCCGTCGGCGGGATTTTCGCCCACGAGGCCTTCGGCCTGGAGTTGAAGGAGGTGCTGCAATTCGGCATCGTCATAGCCGTCACCGCGGGGCTCGGGGCGGCTGCCTTCGCCTGGGTCGACGACTGGATCGGCGCCAAGCGAACCGTGCTGATCGCGTTGGCGGCGCTCGCGCTCATCGGCGCGGCGCTCCTATTGGTTCATGCGAAGCTGTGGTTCTGGATTTTGGCCCCGGCCTTGGGCGTTTTCTTCGGCCCCGCCCAGGCGGCGAGCCGCTCGCTCATGGCGCGCCTGGCACCGCCGGAGTTGCGCACCGAAATGTTCGGGCTCTACGCCTTTTCCGGCAAATCCACCGCCTTCGTCGGGCCATTCATTTACGGCGTGTTCACCTATGCCTTTGGCAGCACCCGCGCCGGCATGGCGACGGTCCTCGTATTTGTCGTCGTCGGGCTCCTTCTGCTGCTCCCGGTCCGCGAGCCGCGCACGCCGAGCGGGCCCGCCTAGTGCCGGAAGTGGCGGACGCCGGTGAAGACCATCGCGATCCCCTTCTCGTCGGCGGCCCTGATCACGTCGTCGTCGCGCTTTGACCCTCCCGGCTGGATCACGGCCGTCGCGCCCGCCTCCGCCGCCACGATGAGGCCGTCGGGAAACGGGAAGAAGGCGTCCGACGCGACCACCGCGCCGGCCGCCCGGCTTTCCTTCTCACCGGCGGCGCGGGCCGACGCTTCAGCCTTCCACACCGCCATGCGGACGGCGTCGACGCGGCTCATCTGGCCGGCGCCGATGCCTACGGTCGCGCGTGAACGGGCGAGGACGACCGCATTCGACTTGACGTGCTTTGAGACGGTGAAGGCGAACATGAGATCCGCCTGCTCGGCGCCCGTAGGCGCCCGCCGGGTGACGACCTTGAGGTCGGCCTCCGTGACCCGGCCGGTGTCTCGCGCCTGAACCAGAAGGCCCCCGGCCACCGAACGGACGAGGAGCCCGTCGTCCGCAGGGCCGGGTACGCCCCCGGTGAGGAGTAATCTGAGGTTGGGCTTGGCGGCCAGGCGCTCCCGCGTCGGGGCCGAGGCCGAGGGCGCGATCACGACCTCGAGAAAGAGTTCGACAAGGGCCTCGGCAGTCGCCTCGTCCAAGGGCCGGTTGAGGGCGACGACCCCGCCGAAGGCGCTCACGGGATCAGAGGCGAGGGCCTTGCGCCACGCTTCGAGCAAACTCCTCCCGGACGCCACGCCGCAGGGGCTCCCGTGCTTCACGATCGCGACGGCCGGCTCGGCGAACTCCGCGACGAGCTCGAAGGCGGCGTCCGCGTCGGCGATGTTGTTGTAGCTCAGCTCCTGACCCTGGGCGTGCTCGGCCGTGGCCACGCCCGGGCGGCCGGAACCGCAGACGTACAACGCCCCTGGTTGGTGCGGGTTCTCGCCATACCGAAGCGCCTTAAGGCGTTCGGCGGCGACGACAAGACGCGGGGGCAGGACCTCGCCCAGCCTGCGGCTGAACCATCGCGCGATCGCCGCGTCATATGCCGCAGTCCGGGCGAAGGCGGCGGCCGCGAGCCGCTTGCGCAGGGCGTCGCTTGTGGCCCCGTTGTGAGCCTTCATGTCCTCCATGACGGCCGGGTAGTCCGCCGGATCCACGACCACGGTGACGAAGGCGTGGTTCTTCGCCGCCGCCCGGATGAGCGCAGGCCCGCCGATGTCGATGTTTTCGAGGCAGTCCTCGTCGGCCGCGCCGCGCGCGACTGCCGCCTCGAACGGATAGACGTTCACGACGACCAGGTCGATCGGCCCGATCCCATGGTCGGTAAGCGCACGGCGGTGCTCAGGCTGGTCGCGGCGGGCGAGGATTCCCCCGTGCACCCTCGGGTGCAGGGTCTTGACGCGCCCGTCCAGGATCTCGGGAAAGCCCGTCTCCTCTGCGACCTCCTTGACGGGGACGCCCGCCTCCCTGAGCGCCCTCGCCGATCCACCCGTGGACAGGATCTCGACGCCCCGCTCGGCGAGCAACCGGGCGAAGGACACGAGCCCCGTCTTGTCGGAGACCGAGATCAGCGCGCGGGTGATGGGGTGAAACTTGGCTGCAGCCATGGTGGTCTCGTTCCGCATAATGGCGCCGGGCGCCGCCGCGCCGCCGCCATGTGCCTTGCGATGAAGCCGGTACGGAAAGCCGATGTCGGAAATCGGCACGTCCGGCTTGATGAGCGAGGAGGGGAGACGGAGCCATGGCAAGCCGGATTGAGGCGCCGTCCCGAAAGCGACGGCAACCGGCACCGGTCGCCTAACGCCACCGCGCCCATCCTCGACTTCACGATAACCTCCCCTGAGTTCGCTCTGCCGGGCCTGATCTGCTATGTTACGAAGCGACCATGGCAAGTCTCAAGCGCATCTTGCCGCGGACGCTGTTCGGCCGCTCGCTGCTGATGATCGTCACGCCGCTGATCCTTTTGCAGGTGGTGGCGGCCTACATCTTCTATGAGCGCCATTGGGACACGGTGAGCCGCCATATGGCCCGGGGGCTAGCCGGGGAGATCACGTCGGTCATCAAGATGATTCATGCGTTTCCCGACAAGGACGATCAGGCTTTCATCCTGTGGGTGGCGCGCGTCGCCATGGATCTCGATACCCGCATCGAGGCTGGCGCAGCGCTGCCCGACGCGGCGCCGCCGACGCGCAGGGGGGCTCGCTACCCGGAATTAATTCGCGCCCTTAAGGAGCAACTGGACCGGCCCTTTCGGGTCGACACCGAGAGCTTGCCGAGGCAGGTCGCGATCAGCGTCCAGCTCGACGACGGGGTGATGCACATCACCACCTCGCGCGAGCGCTTGTTCAGCTCCACCACCTACATCTTCATCATGTGGATGGTGGGCACCTCGGTCGTCCTGCTCTCCATCGCCGTGTTCTTCCTGCGCAAGCAGATGAGCCCAATCCGCCGGCTGGCGCAGGCGGCGGACAGCTTCGGCAAGGGCCGCCCGGTGGACGACTTCAAACCCGAAGGGGCGGCCGAGGTGCGCCAAGCGGCCGCTACGTTCCTCGTCATGCGCGAGCGCATCCAGCGGCAGATGTCGCAGCGCACCGAGATGCTGGCGGGGGTCAGCCACGACCTCCGCACGCCGCTCACGCGCGTGAAGCTCCAGCTCGCCATGCTCGGCCAAGGCGAGGAGATCGCCAGTCTCAAGTCCGACGTCGCTGAGATGGAGAAGATGATCGACGGCTATCTGGCGTTCGCGCGGGGCGAGGGCAGCGAGGCGCCGACGCCGACCGACCTTTCGGTCCTGCTCGCGGAGGTCGTCGCGAGCGGCCGGCGCAACGGCGGCGACGTCGCGCTCGAGAGCAACGGAGACATGACGGTGGCGGTGCGGCGCAACGCCCTCAAGCGCTGCTTCACCAACTTGGTCGACAATGCGCTGCGTCACGGAAAGCGCGTCGTCATCGCCGCGGCGCGACGCGACGATATGGTGGAGGTCACCATCGATGACGACGGCCCTGGCATCCCGGAAGCGGCGCGCGAAGAGGTGTTCAGGGCCTTCCACCGACTCGACGCGTCGCGCAACCCCGAGACGGGCGGGATCGGGCTCGGCCTTACGATCGCCCGCGACGTAGTGCGCGGCCACGGCGGCGACGTGGTGCTAGCGACGTCACCGTTGGGCGGCTTGCGGGCGCTGGTCCGGCTGCCGCTTTGACCCCCGCCGGCATGCGCCGGACCCGGCGCTGGGGCCGGGAGGCGTTCGTAGGCGCTATCTCGTCCATATCACTGCCCACAACTTGGCGCTTGTGGTGCGGGCCCTCGTCGCTGCCGGCACGCCCAAACGGGCGGCGGAGCGCGGCGCGATCGCCTCCCTCATGTTGCCCCTGACCGACGGAGCCGCCGTCATCATCTTCTGGTTGACCCTGAACAGCGGCACCAACGTCGAGGACCGCCCGCCACCTGCAGCTATGGCAACCCACCTGCACCTTAAGAGCCCGAGTTGATCGACGGCGAGCGAGGCCCCGGGCGCGGCCGGACCGTGCCGCCCGAACGACATCAGGGTTCCGGAGGAACCGGGAGGTCATGTATGTTCTCGTCCTGCCGCGGCCTTGTCGCCGGCCGACAGCGAGGGGTCGTGGGGGACGGCTTGCATCTCATCGGAGGGTCGGTTTGCCGAAGGCGTGGTTAGGGAGGTTGAGCGTTCCGGAGCGGGGGCTCGCGCGAGGGGCCGTGCCGTTGGCGGCGACAGGAGGCCGTGAGCGGGGACTCTGACGCCCGCGTCATCGAGGCCGGCGCCGAGCTGCTCCGCGAGGCCGCCCTGTACCTGGACAAGGCGGCGGCGGCGCTCGGCCCCGACTTCGCCGCGGTCGCCAGGGCCTTGGCCGAGCGGCGGAGCTTCACCATCGTGCTCGGTGTCGGCAAGTCCGGGTACATCGGCCGCAAATTCGCGGCGAGCCTCATTTCGACGGGCCACGGGGCCGCCTTTTTGCACCCGGCGGAGGCCGTCCACGGTGATCTGGGGATCGCCAAGCACAGCACCCTAGCTGTGCTTCTCAGCCATTCCGGTAACGCCGAGGAGCTGGTGGCGCTGGCGCCGGCGCTGCCCCAGTTCAAAATTCGGGTGGCCCTTGTCACCAAGCAACGGAAGTGCCAGCTCGCTCGCTACGCCGACTGGGTCATCGAGACCGGTGTGGAGGAGGAGGCCGGCGTCCACGGCCTTGCGCCCACAACCTCCTCGACGACGACGCTCGCCATTTGCGATGCGCTCATGATGGCAAGTCTTTCCTTAAGGGGCTTCTCGCCCGAGGAATTCGACCGCTACCACCCCGGCGGTCCTTTCCTTGGCCGGCGGCTCAGGAAGATCTCGGACCTCATGATTCCGCTCGACGACATAGCGTGGCTGTCTCCTTCGGCCAGCGTCTACGAGGTGCTGGAACAGGTTTCCCTCGGCCGCCGGGGCTTCGGCGTTGTCTCTGAGCGTCCATGGGGCGAGCGGACCAAGGCGGATTCGGTGGGCGTGATCTCCGACGGCGACATCCGCCGCGCCGCGCGCGACCACGAGCGTTTCGGCGAGAAGACGGCGGCGTCGATCATGTCGCGATCGCCGAAATCGATCTCTCGCGACGCCCTCGCGATCGACGCACTCCGCCTCATGGAAAGCTACCGGATCACGTTTCTCTTGTGCACCGACGCGGAGGGGTACCTCGTCGGGGCCGTCGACATTCACGACGTCGTCTCGCCGGAGGTGGGGGTCAAGCCGGGGCTCATCGAGAAGGAGCGGGCCGTCAAGGTGAGGCAATGAAACCGCGTGGCCTCTAAAAGCATGGCACGAGCGCGTGCGAAATCGGGCTCCGAGGTCAAATTGCGTCACCGCCACGCAACCGCCTGGTCCCTGATCTGAACGGCAACCTCCGCAACCCTTCCGATGAGGATGTCGCGCTCTTGACAAGGGTGGTCGATTGCGTGAACGAGAGCCGCATCGAGACGGGGCCGCGGCCCCCGGAGGCCGGGGTGGGGTCGCACCCGGCCGACGGTCGCGTGCCTTGGTCTCAGCGTTTCCTGGGGAGGAAAGGCAAGGCGGACACCGCTCGACGGCCGCGCGCGGCGGACTGTCCGCGACGCCGGGGCCGGGCGCCCAAGGAGGCGAAGGGCGACGAACAGGCCCGAGGCAAAGGAAGACGCCGCCACACGGGCGAGCGGCACCGGGAGACTGCGGGCGGCGTGGTGGTGGAGACGTGAACCGCACCGACCAATCGGAGCAGGCCGGCAGGCCCGGCGCCGCGCCGCTGCCCTTCGTCGACCTGGAAGCCCAGTACCAGCGCCTCCGGCAAGCGATCGACGCGCGCTTGCGGGCGGTGCTGGAGCACGGCCGCTTCATCCTCGGTCCCGAGCTCGCCGAGTTCGAGGAAGCCCTCGCGGCCCATGCCGGCTGCCGCCACGCCGTCGGCGTCGCAAGCGGCTCGACGGCCCTCCTCATCGCGCTCATGGCCGAGGAGGTTGGCCCCGGCGACGCGGTGTTCCTGCCGTCCTTCACGTTCACCGCCTCCGCCGAAGTGCCCCTGATCACGGGTGCAACCCCCGTCTTCGTGGACGTCCACCCGCGCACCTTCAACATCGACCCCGTGGACCTCGAGAGGCGTATCGAGGAGACCCGCGCGGCCGGCGTGCTCCGGCCGCGGGCGGTGATCGCGGTCGATCTCTTTGGCCTGCCCGCGGATTACCCGGCGCTCGAAGAGGTGACGGCCCGCCACCGCCTGTTCCTTCTGGCCGACGCGGCGCAAAGCTTCGGTGCCGAGCTCGAGGGTCGCCGGGTCGGCACGCTGGCCTCGGTGACGGCGGTGAGCTTCTTCCCGTCGAAGCCGCTGGGCTGCTACGGCGATGGGGGAGCGCTGCTGACCGACGAGCAGGAGCGCGCCGAGGTCTTCCGCTCCATCCGCGACCACGGACGGGGGGCTGAGAAGTACCATGTGGTGCGGCTCGGCCTCAACGGTCGCCTGGACACGCTCCAGGCGGCGATCCTGCTGGCCAAGCTTGAGGTCTTCGACGAGGAGCTCGAGGCGCGGGAGGCGCTCGCCCGGCACTACGACGCCAGGCTCGGCGGGAAGGTCGCGGTGCCCTTGGTGGTGGAGGGGGCGCGGAGCGCCTTGGCCCAGTACACGATCCTCTTGCATGAACGCGACCGCGTCCAAGCGGCGCTGGCCCGCGACGG
>JBHICW010000099.1:0-7092 GCA_046759785.1 Alphaproteobacteria bacterium | reverse complement strand
CCTGAGGCCGGCCGGGTCGGCGCATCAAAGGTCGCTCGGTCGGCGACTCTGTCCGGGTCGAAGACGACGAGGTCGGCGAAGGCCCCGGCGCGGACCACGCCGCGGTCCCTGAGCCCGAAACGCTCCGCCGGCAACCCGGTCATCCGCCGGACCGCGTCCTCGAGCGCAAGGAGCCCGAGGTCGCGGGCATAATGTCCGAGGACGCGGGGGAAGGTTCCCCACAGACGCGGATGCGGATGGGCATCGTGCGGCAGCCCGTCCGAGCCGATCATCGTGTGTGGATAGGCGAGGATGCGTCTCACGTCCTCCTCGTCCATGAGGAAGAAGATCCCGCCCGCAGGCGTGAGCCGCCAGGCCGCCTCGCGTCGGCTTAATCCCCACATGCGCGCGATCTCCTCGAGGTCCCGGCCGGCGAGATCCGGATGCGGCTCAGACCACGTGACCATAATCCGGACGCCCTCCCCCACCTCCTCGGGCAGCAGCACACTCGACCCGGCGGTGTAGGGATAGACATCCAGGCCCACCGGCTGCCGGTTCCGTGCCCGCTCGATCCGCCTGAGCGTCGCCCGGCTGCGGCCGAAGTTCCTGGGCCTCGCCACCTTGTGGTGCGAGATGACCACAGGAAGGCCCGCCCGGCGGCCGATCTCGAACGCCTCCTCGAGCGCGTCCTCGACGCGATCGGCCTCGTCGCGCATGTGCGTGGCGTAGACGCCGCCCGCGGCGGCCGCCATCTCGGCCAGCGCGACGACCTCCCCGGTCGTCGCGGCGGCGTTCGGCGGGTAGGTGAGCCCAGTGCTGAAGCCCAGGGCCCCGCTCGCCATCGCGTCGCGCACGGCCGCGCACATCGCCGCGATCTCGGCGGAGGTCGCGGGGCGCCCCACGTCGTCCATCGCGTGCAACCGGAGCGTCGAGTGCCCGACCAGCAGCCCGGCGTTGACCGCCGGAGGGGCCGTCTCGAGCGCGTCCACATAGGCGGCGAACGAGCCGAACCTGTACCACTCCTCATTGCCCAAGAGGTCGAGCGGCGGAGGCGGTCGCCGGTCCGCCACCAGAGGCGCCAGGCTGATCCCACAGTTGCCGGCGATCACCGTGGTGACCCCCTGGGTCACCTTCGGCGCCATGTCGGGGCCGGAGATGAGGGCCCGGTCGTCGTGCGTATGCGCGTCGATGAAGCCGGGAGCGACGGCCTTACCCGCCGCGTCGATCGCCAGCTCCGCCGTGACCGCGGAAAGCTCGCCGACGGCAATCACCCGATCGCCCGCAACGGCCACGTCGGCCCGGAACGCTCTCGCCCCGGTGCCGTCGATCACCGTGCCGCCGCGGATGAGTACGTCGCAGCGCCGGAGGACCTCGTCGCTCATCGCATTGCTCGTCGTCGCGGCCTCCGCGCGCCGAAGTAGCTCAGGGCACGGCGCCCTGCCTACACAGCGAAACCCGTCGGCGTGGCCAAAGTCCGTGGCCTCAGTCGGCCTCAAGGACCTTCCCGCGCGCCCATCGGGCGCGGTAGGGCAAGCACGACGGCGAAGATCAGCGCCGCCGCCACGACCACGGCAGGCCCCGAGGGCAGATCCCAGGTGAGCGAGCCCGCAAGGCCCAGCCCCACCGCGAGCGCCCCGGCGAGGGCGGCGAGCGCCGCCATCTGCTCCGGCGTCCGCGCGAGGCGCCGCGCCGCCGCCGCCGGAATGATGAGCAAGGCGGTGATTAAGAGGACGCCCACGATCTTCATGGCGACGGCGATGACCACGGCGATGAGGAGGGTGAAGACGAGGCTCACCGCCGCGACCGGAACGCCCTCCACCCGCGCCAGCTCCTCGTGGATGGTGATGGCAAGAAGCGGCCGCCAGACGAGGGCGAGGACCGCCAGCACGGCGATCCCGCCGCCGTAGATCCATGCCAAGTCCGAGAGCGTGATCGCCAGGATGTCGCCGAAGAGGTAGGCGAAAAGGTCCACCCTCAGGCCCTCGAGAAAGGCAAGGGCGATGAGCCCGAGGGCGAGACTGCCATGGGCGAAGATCCCGAGAAGGGTATCGCGCGCCAGGCGGCGCTGCCCCTCGAGCAGAACGAGGAGCCCGGCGACCGCGGCGCAGACGGCCACCACGCCGAGGGTAAGGTCGACCCCGAGGACAAGCCCGAGCGCCACGCCAAGGAGCGCCGCATGCGCCAGGCAGTCGCCGAAGTAGGCCATGCGCCTCCAGACGATGAAGGTGCCCAGAGGCCCGGCCGCGAGGGCGACGCCGGCGCCGCCGAGGAGCGCGCGGACCAAGAAGTCATCCATCGTCGCGCTCTCCGCTCTCCGGGCCGTTCCCCCTGGCGTCGAGGGGGACGACGCCACCCGCCATATCGTGACCGTGGTCGTGCTGGTGCGTGTAGAAGGCGAACGCCTGCGCCGCCGACGGGCCGAAAAGCGCCAGAAAGGCGGGGTGCCGGCTCACGGTCTCCGGCCGCCCGGAACAGCAGACGTGATGGTTGAGGCAGACGACGTGGTCGGTGGCCGCCATGACCAGGTGGAGGTCGTGGGAGACGAGAAGGACGCCGCAGCCCCGCGTCTCACGCACGCGCGAGATCAGCCTGAAGAGCTCGGCCTGGCCGGTGACGTCGACGCCCTGCGCCGGCTCGTCCAGAACCAAGAGGTCGGGTTCGCGCGACAGCGCGCGTGCCAAGAGGACGCGCCGAAATTCGCCGCCGGAGATTCGCGGGAGCGGAATTTCGGCCAGGTGCCCGACACCCACCTCGGCGAGCACGGTCTCTGTGTCCACGCGGCCGTTACCCCCGAGCGTGAGGAAGCGCCGGACGGTCAGCGGAAGCGTCTCGTCGACGACGGCGTGCTGGGGCAGGTAGCCGATCCGGGTCCCCGGCTTCACGTGCACCCGGCCCTCATGGGGGCTCATGAGCCCCAGCAGCACGTGCACCAGGGTGGTCTTCCCGGCCCCGTTCGGGCCGATCAGGGTGACGATCTCGCCCGATCGGACGGAGAGCCCGACGTCCTCGAGCACCGTCAGGCGTCCGAAGCGCACGCCGACGCCTTCGAGGGCGGCAAGAACCTCGGGCGTCTGCTCCCGGCCGTCAGGTTGAGCGGTCTCGAGCATCTTAGCGGCAACGGGGGCAAAGGCCCCGGACCTCGATCGTCTGCCGCTGGACCTGAAACCCCACTCTGCCGGCCGTCCGGGCCACGGCGCTGGCGAGACCACGGTCGTCGATCTCGGCCGCCGTGCCGCACTGGTCGCAGATGAGGAACTGCCCCACGTGGGACCCCTCCGGGTTGCTGCAGCCCACATAGGCATTGAGCGACTCGATCCGGTGAACGAGGCCATGCTCCAGGAGGAAGTCTAGGGCGCGATAGACCGTGGGCGGGGCCGCCCGCTGCCGATCCTCGCGCAGGCGGTCGAGGACGTCGTAGGCGCCGACCGGCTCGTGGCTGCCCCACACGAGGGCAAGGACGCGGCGCCGGAGGTCGGTGAGGCGTGCGCCGCGCCGGCGGCAGATCCGCTCGGCCCAGGTCATCGCCGCGTCGATGCACCGCTGATGGTCGTGGCCGCGACCGGCGAAAGGGGCTCGGGGGGACGGTGAGGCACCGGCCATGATCGCCTCGCTTCAGGTCGCAGGACAATTATTATAATATATCATAACGTCCTCGGCAAACCGGGCCCGTCTCCTGAGGTCCGCCCCGCGGGGGCGCCCTTTGCCGCCCGAACCAGCATGAAACGAGACCGTTCCTGGCGATTCCTGACCCTGGTTCTGGCGTCCGCGGGCTACGCGCTCGCCGCCACCAATGCGGCCGGGGAACCAAGGGTGGTCGCCACCATCAAGCCGGTCCACGCCCTGGTCGCCGGGGTGATGGAAAGCATCGGCAAGCCGGTCCTCCTCATTGAGGGGGCAGGCTCGCCGCACGCCTATGCGATGCGGCCGTCGGACGCGCGGGCGCTCAGCGAAGCCGAGCTCATCGTCTGGGTCGGGCCTGAGTTCGAAACGTTTCTCGTCAAACCGCTCGAAGCGTTCGCGCCCGAGGCGGGGCGGTTGACCCTTGCCGACATCACCGACCTCGTCCTCCTTCCCGCGCGCCGCGGCGGCGCGTGGGCGACGGAGACCGAGGGCGGCGCGGCGGCCGGGAGCCCCGGGCCCCTCCCCTCGCCGGCACAAGACGTCGCCCGGACCGGCCCGGAGGGGAACGGCCGGCCGCCAAGCGGCGAACCCGCCCGCGACTTGCACATCTGGCTCGACCCGCTGAACGCCAGGCAGATTGTGCGGGCCGTGGCGACGGCTCTCACCGCGCTCGATCCGGCGAACGCCGACGCCTATCGAGGAAACGCCGGCGTTCTCGAAGCGCGGCTCAAGGCCCTGGACGAGGAGCTCGACCGCGAGCTCGCCGGAGTAAGGAGCGTAGCATACGTCGTCTTTCACGACGCCTACCGGTACTTCGAGCACCGCTATGGCATGAATGTGGTGGCAGCCGTGACGGTCAGTCCGGACCAGCCGCCGGGGGCACGACGGGTTCGGGAGGTCCGCCGGAAGCTCAGAGAGGTTCAGGCGCGTTGTGTGTTCCACGAGCCTCAGTTCCGGCCCAGGCTCATCCGCACGCTCGTCGAAGGCATGGGTGCCGCGATCGGCGTCCTGGACCCGCTGGGCGCGAAACTCACCCCCGGACCGGATCTCTATTTCACGCTGATGCGGAGTCTCGCCGCGAACTTGAAGCGCTGCCTCTCGGCGCGGGAGCCCTGACGAACGCCGGGATGGGCCTTGACAGGCCCAGGACCCGGCCCGAAGGTGCCGTGTCCGACCGAAATCAAGGAAGGGAGGAACGACTGGCGATGGGCGGGTTGCGAGAGATCGTGAGGAGCTTCGACGTTCCGGCGCGAACCGGGACGGCGCTCGAGGTGACAAAGGGCGACCTCATCAGGGTCATCGACCTCGAGGGTCAGCAGCCGGTGGACTTCTGGGCGTTCAACAAGGAGGACGTCGGCGAGTACCTCTCGGTCGCGCACACGAAACGGGCCCTGGGCAAGCTCATACCCGGGCCCGGGGACGCGGCGTACACCAACCGCCGGCGTCCGATCGTCATGCTGGTGGAGGACAACTCGCCGGGCCAACACGACATGGAGTACCCGGCCTGCGACAGCACGCTCTACGAGCAGCTCGGCGCCAAGGGGCATGCCAACTGCCAGGACAACCTGCACAAGGGGCTCGGCGAGCGGGGCGTAGACCTTCCCTTCTCGGCTCAGCCCTGGAACCTGTTCACCAACTTCGTCGTGAACCCGGATCACACCATCAAGATCAAGGCGCCCGACACGAAGCCGGGCGACAACCTCATCCTCCGCGCCGAAATGGACGTGTTTGTCGTGGTCTCCGCCTGTCCCCAGGACCTGAACCCCACCTGCGGCGGGCGACCGACGGACATCCGGGTCGAGGTGGGCCGGTAACGTCCGCGCCCGGCTGGCCGATCCGGGGCGATAGCTTGAACAACTTGACCTGAATCAAGGCCGGCGGAGCGCGCGAGCGGGTAGCGTGGACGGATGCTGGCGGATCTCGTCCGCAAGTACGACCGCGCCGTCCCGCGCTACACGAGCTACCCGACGGCGGACCAGTTCGGGTGCGGCGTGGACGACGCCTGCTACCGCCGGTGGCTCGGCGAGCTCGCTGCCCACACGGCGCTTTCACTCTACCTTCACGTGCCGTTTTGCGCGGAGCTGTGCTGGTTCTGCGGCTGTCACACCCGCGTCGTCCGCGACCTCGAGCCGATCGCCGCGTACGCCGAGGCGCTGGCGCGGGAGATCGACCTGGTGGCGGACATGCTTGACGCGCCGCGACCCGTCCGCCATGTCCACTGGGGCGGCGGCACGCCGACCATCCTGGGGTCCCGGGACATACGCCGCCTGCTCGAACGCCTCCGCCGCCGCTTCGACATCGAGGACGGGGCCGAGGTCGCGGTCGAGATCGACCCGCGCAGGGTGACGCGCGAGACCGTCGCCGCGCTGGCCTCCTCAGGCGTCAACCGGGCGAGCCTCGGCGTCCAGGACCTCGATCCCGCGGTGCAAAGGGCCGTCAACCGGATCCAACCCTACGACGTCTGCGCGCGGGCGGTGGACTGGCTCCGCGCCCACGGGATCACAGAGATCAGCCTCGACCTCATGTACGGTCTGCCCCACCAGACCGTGGCCGGCATCGTGGCAACGGTCGACAAGGCGGTCGCTCTCGAGCCCAGGCGCCTGGCGCTGTTCGGCTACGCGCACGTGCCGTGGATGAAGCGGCACCAGCGGCTGATCGACGAATCCGCGCTCCCCGACACCGTCGAGCGGCTTGAGCTGTTCCGCGCCGCGGCGTCGCGGCTTGCCGAATGGGGCTACGTGGCCGTGGGGCTCGACCATTTCGCGCTGCCCGACGACCCGCTGGCCGTAGCCGCGCGCACCGGCCGCCTGCGCCGGAACTTCCAGGGCTACACCACCGACACCGCCCCGGCGCTGCTGGGCTTCGGCGCCTCGGCCATCAGCACCCTGCCTCAGGGCTACGCCCAGAACACGGTGAAGATCCGGGCTTACCGGAAGGCGGTCGACGACGGCGCCCTAGCGGTCGTTCGCGGCGTCGCCCTTACCGCCGACGACCGGCTCAGAGGCGCCGTCATCGAGCGGCTCATGTGCGATCTGGCCGTCGACCTCGACCCGGTCTGCCGGGCACAAGGAGCGGACGCGAGCGCGTTCACAGGCGAGCTCGAGGCCTTGAGGCCGCTGGTCCGCGACGGGCTCGTCCGGGTGGAAGGGCACCGGGTCACCGTCCCGGACGACAGACGTCCATTCCTCCGCGTCGCCTGCGCCGTCTTCGACCGCTATCTCGACCCGGCGGCCACCCGCCACGCGAGGGCCGTGTAGCGGCTCCTCCGCTCAGAAGCCGGCCAAGGAATCCGGATTGGACAGGACGGCGGGCCGGGACCGACCCCGCGACGCGATGACGCGACGGCCGAGCCCCCGCAGGCCGCGCGGCTGCCGGACAGGCCCGGTTCTGGGGCGCCGCTAACAAGCCCCGCCCTTGAAGGCTGCAAACCCTAAGCGCTACCATCCTTGTAACGAGCGGCTGTACTCGACCTCTATGGCCGTCGGAGTGCCG
>JBHICW010000098.1:0-7124 GCA_046759785.1 Alphaproteobacteria bacterium | reverse complement strand
GGGTGGCGACGCCGTAAATGTCGCGCTTCTCGACCTCGCCCCAGTGGATCTTGCGCGCCTCCTCGGCGAAGCGGTCGCCCACGTTGTCGAAGTTCTTCTCGACGTGATCCCGCATCGCCCTGAGCGCCCGCATGGCGTGCCCGGCACGTTCCTGCTCAGCTGAGATGCGCTTCTTGGAGGTCGAGACCCGCGGTGCCATCGGCGCCTTGACGATGCTCGTGTCACCACACAACGGGCACACGATCTCACCGGCCTTGGCCTGCGCCTCATAGGCCGCACTGTCCCTGAACCACGCCTCGAACACGTGGTCCCGCCAGCACTTGAGGTCGAAGACGATCATCGCCGATAGGCCCTGTGCGGTGACTTCCGCACCCAAATACTTCAAGATAGATGGGTTTCGCAAACGTAAATGGCAATCTCCGCCTTGGGCAACACGTGAGTCTCAGAGGCGCTCACGGCATGGCCGAGGAACCCTCCCCCTGGGTCGTGCGTTTCGCCCCGCTCGTACCGGCGGCCGGCGAGGTCCTGGACGTCGCCTGCGGAGCCGGGCGCCACGTGCGGTTCTTTCTCGCCCAGGGGCACTCGGTCACAGCCGTCGACCGCGACGTCTCCGGGCTTGCGGACCTCACCGGCAGCCCCGGCCTTACGGTGATCGAAGCCGAGCTGGAGGGTGGCGGACCGTGGCCGCTCGAGGATCTCCACTTCGCCGGGGTCGTCGTGACCAACTACCTCCACCGGCCCCTTTTCCCCGCGCTCTTGACGGCGCTCGCCCCGGGCGGGGCGTTGATCTACGAGACCTTCGCCGCCGGCAACGAGCGCTTCGCTCGCCCGCACAGCCCGGACCACCTGCTCCGCCGGGGAGAGCTTCTAGACGTCGTCCGCGGCAAGCTCCGCGTCGTCGCCTTCGAGGACATGGAGGTCGCAGAGCCCAGGCCGGCGGTCGTCCAGCGCATCTGCGCACTGGCGGAGGCGGACACCGGATCCGCCGGACTCGGCGCAACCATCAGGGACCGGCAGCGACCTTGAGACCCGGCTCCGGCTCGGCGAACGGGCGGTCGTGCCGGAGACTCGGGATCATCGCGCGGACCTCCTCGACACGGGCCACGTCGATCTCGGCGCTGACGTAACCCACATCCTCGCCGCCGTCCGCGAGGACCCGGCCCCACGGGTCGACGATGAGGGAATGGCCGAACGTCTGACGGTTGCCCGGATGGTCGCCGCGCTGGCACGGGGCGAACACGAAGCAGCCGTTCTCGATCGCCCGGGCGCGGAGCAGCACGTGCCAGTGGGCCTCGCCGGTGACTCTCGTGAACGCGGAGGGAACACTCAGCATCTGGGCGCCCGCCTGGGCCAGACTCCGGTAGAGCTGGGGGAAACGGAGGTCGTAGCAGACGGTGAGTCCAAGGAGACCCCAGGGCGTGGGGGCCAGCACCGCCTCGCGCCCCGACCGGTACGTCGCCGATTCCCGGTACGTCTTGCCGCTCGGCAGGTCGACGTCGAACATGTGAATCTTCTCGTACGAGGCGACGACCCGTCCCTCGAGGTCGAGGAGAAAGGAGTGGTTGGCGAGCGAGCCGTCTTCCCGGAGGACGGGGAGGGAGCCGACAAGGAGCCAAGCCTCCACCTCGCGGGCGAGAGCCTGAAAGGTCTTGAGCGCCCGATGGTCAGCCGCGGGCGCCGCGTGCGCGCGAAGGACCTTCGGGTCTGGATGGATGAGCGCCACGTCCTCGGGAAGGGCGATCAACTCGGCACCGTCCCGACGCGCGGCCCGCACAAGGTCTGAGGCGGCGTCGATATTCGCCGCCATGTCGTCGCCCGCGCAGTTCTGGACGCAGGCGAGAATGAACGTCTTCGCCATCACGCCACCTCCAGCATCGAATCGAGCTTGCCCGCGTGCTCCAGCGCAAGCAGCTCATCGCACCCGCCGATATGGGTTCCGTTAATGAAGATCTGTGGCACCGTCCGCCGTCCTCCCGCCCGGCCAATCATCTCGCGCCGCTTCCCCCAGTTCAGGGTCACGTCCCGCTCGGCAAAAGGCACGCCCTTCGCCTTCAGCAACCGCTTCGCGCGGAAGCAGTGAAGGCACAACATCGTCGTGTAGATGACGACCTCGGCCACGGCGTCTCCGGCGGCGCGAACGGCGAGAACGTTAGCACGCTTTCGCCGACGCCACCATTCTAGGTAAGACGATGGGCCACGCGGGCAAGGGTCACCACGTTCACCCGCGCCGCCCCCGCTCGCTTCAAGGTGTTCGCGCAGGCACCCACCGTAGCGCCCGTGGTGAGCACATCGTCGACGACGAGCACACGCCGTCCTTCCACCCCGGCCCGATACCGGGCACGCACGGCAAAGGCGCCCCGCACGTTCTCGAACCGCCGACGCCGGTTGCGCCCGGCCTGGCTGGGCGTCGGCCGGACGCGCACCAACAGGTCGGGAACGACACGGAGCGCGGAGAGCCGCCCTATCGCGAGCGCCAGCAGGGCGGCCTGGTTGTACCGCCGGGCGAACAGCCGCCGCCGGTGCAGGGGAACCGGCACGACCAGGTCCGCCCCGTCCACCAGGTCGGCCCCCACCCGCACCATCCAGCCCGCGAAGGCAGGGGCCGCGTGCGTCCGGTCGCCGTGCTTGAAGCCGAGGATGAGTTTGCGCGCCGCGCCCCCGTAGCGGAGCGCCGCCCGCGCGCGGTCGAACGCCGGCGCCTGGGAAGCGCAGTCCCCGCAGAGTGCCCCTTCGCCCGCGTCGAAGTCGAACGGGAATCCGCATGCGCCGCAGTAGGGCGGCGCAATGAAGTCGATGTCCCGCCAGCAGGCGGGACACAGGCGCCCCGGGCCATCCACCGCCGCCTGGCAAGCAAGGCAGCGCGGCGGCAAAAGCGCGTCGAGAACGGCCGCAACGCCCCGCGGCAGCACATCGGCGATGCCACCCGGCGACTCCATGCGGCCATTCTCGCCCGGGGGGCCCCGCACGAGTCAAGTCAGCCCGATCGCGGGCCTAGCGTCCCGGCGCCTTCTGTCATCGCGTTGGCTGCGTCAACCCGATGACCGCACCTAAAACTGGGCGGACTCGGTGGATTCGGCCAAGGCCACGGTCGACGCCGCGCCCTTCGACACGGCCGTGGCCACGGCGTCGAAATAGCTGGCGCCCACCTCGTGCTGGTGGCGGACCGCGGTATAGCCGTCGCCTTCGGCGGTGAATTCGGCCTGCTGGAGCTCCGAGTACGCCGCCATGCCGCACTCCCGGTAGGCTCGCGCGAGTCGGAAGCTGTGGTAGTTCATGCAGTGGAAGCCCGCGAGCGTCACGAACTGGAACCGGTAACCCATCCGCGCAAGCTCGCGCTGGAACTTGGCGATCGTCCGAGCGTCAAGCTTCTTCGCCCAGTTGAACGAGGGCGAACAGTTGTAGGCCAAGAGTTTGCCCGGAAATTGGGCGTGGACGGCTTGCGCGAAGCGATGCGCCTCGTCGAGGTTGGGCTCGGAGGTCTCGCACCACAGCATGTCCGCATAAGGAGCGTATGCGAGCGCTCGCGCGGTCGCGCACTCGAGCCCGCCCCGGAGATGGAAGAAGCCTTCCGCCGTCCGCTCCCCAGTCAGGAACGGGTGGTCGCGGGGGTCGATGTCGCTCGTCAAGAGCTTGGCGCTATTGGCGTCGGTGCGCGCCATGAGGATCGTCGTCACCCCCGTTACGTCGGCCGCCAGGCGCGCCGCGTTGAGCGTGCGGATGAAGGTCTGGGTGGGCACCAGCACCTTGCCGCCCATGTGGCCGCACTTCTTCTCGGAGGCGAGCTGGTCCTCGAAGTGGACGCCGGCCGCCCCCGCCTCGATCATCGCCTTCATGAGCTCGAACGCGTTGAGCGGTCCGCCGAACCCGGCCTCGGCGTCGGCGACCAACGGCGCGAACCAGTAGGTGTCGTCGCGCCCCTCCATGTGATCGATCTGGTCGGCGCGCTGAAGCGCGCGGTTGATCCGCCGCACCAATTCAGGGCCGCTGTTGACCGGGTAAAGGCTCTGGTCGGGATAGACCTGACCGGCGGTGTTGGCGTCGGCGGCCACCTGCCACCCGCTGACGTAAATCGCCTTGAGGCCGGCGCCGACCATCTGCACCGCCTGGCCTCCGGTCAGCGCGCCGAGGGCGGGAACGAAGTCCTCCGTGTGCAACAGCTCCCACAGGCGCTTCGCTCCCATGTCGGCGAGCGCGTAATGGATTCGGATCGAGCCGCTGAGCCGCCGGACGTCGTCCTCGCTGTAGTCGCGGACGATCCCTGTCCACCGCTCGTCGTCCCCCCTTGCGCGGCGGGCCACAGCAAGTTCAGGTGCAGCCGCGTCCTCGCCGCTCAGGGGACCGCCATTGCCGAAGTCGACGTCATGAACCATGGAGCCCTCCCTGCCGCTTTCTCGGCCGAAACCCTCCGCCCGTCGCGGCGAGCATCAGCGAAAGCCACGGTTTCACAAATCTTCGGTTAGGTCAATAAGTTCTTGATTAACATGATGTTTTTTGGTAAAGTTGCATTCTATTCAGTTTGTCATACGCAAATGCGTCAAAAACGCCGTCACGGGAGGGATCGTCGATGAAGCGCAGCCCCATCCTTGGCCACAAGGTCCGCCGCTTCCGTCGGGACCGCGGGCTTACCCAGACCCAGATGGCAAAGCAGCTCGGGATTTCGCCCAGTTACCTCAACCTCATCGAGAACAACCAACGGGGGGTCACCGTACCCGTGTTGCTCAAGCTGGCGCAGGCGTTCGACTTCGACCTCCACACCTTCGCGGAGGACGACGAAGCGCGGCTCGTGGCGGAACTCATCGAGGTCTTCGGCGACCCGCTGATCGAAGGCCGCGAAGTGAAGGAAGCGGACCTTCGCGACCTCGCCAACCGGACGCCTGAAGGCGGCCGCGCCGTCCTCGACCTTTACCAGGCGTACCGCAGGGCGCGCGAGGACGCCCAGGCGCTCGCGGAGCGTCTGTCAGACGGCAGCGGCGTGCAGGGGATCGAAGGGGCGTCCGCGCCTGCGGACGAAGTGACCGACTTCATCCAAGAGCGCGGCAACTACTTCCCGGAACTCGAGGTGGCGGCCGAAGAGCTCTGGCGCGAGGCGCGGCTCGATCCGGGCGACCCTTACCGGCATCTGGTCGACCATCTGGCGCAGACTTACGCCGTCGAGGTCGAGAGCATGTCGGCGGCAACAGGAGGAGGCGCCGTGCGTCGTTACCACCCGCTGACGCGGCGGCTAACGTTGTCGGAGATCCTCCCCGCTAGCAGCCGGAACTTCCAGCTCGCGCATCAAATCTGCTTACTCAGTTGCACCAAGATCCTGGATCGCCTCGTCGCCCGCGCCAAGCTGTCGACCCCGGAGTCGGAGGCATTGTGCCGCGTGGCGCTGGCCAATTACTTTGCTGCCGCCGTGCTCATGCCTTACCAGCCATTCTGGAACGCCGCGCGCGAGCTACGTTACGACATCGAGCTCCTCGAGCACCGGTTCGGCGCCAGTTTCGAACAGGTCTGCCACCGCCTCACCACCCTCCACCGCGCCGGCGCCAAGGGGGTGCCGTTTCACATGGTAAGGGTGGATATGGCCGGCAATATCTCGAAGCGTTTCAGTGCCTCAGGCATCCGCTTCGCGCGCTACGGCGGCGCCTGTCCGTTGTGGAACGTGCACGCCGCCTTCATGACTCCGGGCAGCATCCGCGTCCAACTCTCACGCATGCCGGACGGACCGACATACTTTTCCGTCGCCCGCACGGTCACCAAGGCGGGGGGCGGCCACCGGGTGCCGCAGAGTTATTTCGCCATCGAACTCGGCTGCGAGGTCTCCCACGCGCGCGAGCTCATCTACGCGGACGGGTTGTCCATCGACAACCCCGAGGCCGCCGTACCGGTGGGGGTCAACTGTCGCTTGTGCGAGCGCATGGACTGCCGTCAGCGTGCGTTCCCGCCGCTTCACCACCGCTTCAACGTCGACGTCGACGTGCGCGGCCTTTCGGCCTACGTCTCGCCCTCGCCGGCTCGCGAGTGAGTGTCGACCGGCGCCCCACCGGGCGGCGGGTCGCGACGGCTTGCCTTGAAATGACAGGCCGATATGTCACACTCCCATCCAACCGGTTTACCGGAGTCGTCCGACGACGAGTCGGCTGGGCGCGTGGTCGGTCGACCGTGTCGTCGACCGCTGGCCGGGATGCTCAAAGCTCACCACGGGAACTCGGGAAGGCCGCTCGCCTGCGCGGCGTGGCTGCGGGGCGGAGCGGTAAGGCCTTCCCCCCCTGCCGCCGGCACTCTCGGAGGTCAATAGTTCGCGACGGAGGGCGCTCGTCATGATCACCGTGTTCAGCGAAGACCATCGCTTCCAGGACGGCACGTTCGAGCTCATCGACGGTAAGCTGGTGCCGCCGTTCGAGAAGCCGAAGCGCGCCGAGATGGTCATCGCCCGGGTGCGCGAGGTGAAGCTGGGCGAGGTCGTCGCGCCCGAGGACTTCGGCCTCGAGCCTATCCTCCGGGTTCACACGAGGCCGTTCGTCGACTTCCTGCGCACCGCGCACGAGGCCTGGCGCGAGGTGCACGGCGACACCGACGCCCTGCCCCTCACCTGGCCCAGCCGCGGCTTCCGGCACATCGAGCCGGAGGCCATCGACGGCAAGCTCAGCTACTATTCGTTCGACGCCGGAACCCCGATCACCTCGGGCACCTGGCGCGCCGTGACCGCCGCGGTCAACGTGGCACTCACCGGCAGAAAGCGCGTGGCGGGGGGCGAACGCGCCGTGTTCGCCCTGTGCCGCCCACCAGGTCACCACGCCGCGGCCGACCTCTACGCCGGCTACTGCTTTCTCAACAATGCCGCCGTCGCCGCCCAGGCATTCCGCGACGGCGGTAGCGAGCGGGTCGCCGTCCTCGACGTCGACTACCACCACGGCAACGGGACCCAGATGATCTTCTACGACCGGCCGGACGTGCTGTTCGTCTCGCTCCACGGTCACCCGAAACAGGAATACCCGTTCTTCCTGGGCTACGAGGACGAGACCGGAGAGGGGGCCGGCGAGGGGCTCAACGCGAACTACCCGCTGCGCTGGGGCACGGCCTGGGACACGTACGGTGAGGCACTCGACTCGGGGCTCCGGCGCATCCGCGACTTCGGCGCG
>JBHICW010000097.1:0-7214 GCA_046759785.1 Alphaproteobacteria bacterium | reverse complement strand
TGGACTGCGGCCTTTCCGCGTCCTTGAAGGGTCGAGCTCGCCAAAGAGAAGCCTGAGCATGTCGCGCTACAACGCGAGAGAGACGGAAGCGAAGTGGCAGGCCATCTGGGACGAGCGCCGGGCCTTCCGCGTCAAGGACGACCCGTCGCGCAAGAAGTACTACGTGCTGGAGATGTTCCCCTACCCCTCGGGGCGCATCCACATGGGGCACGTGCGCAACTACACCCTTGGCGACTTGGTCGCCCGCTTCAAGCGGGCGCAAGGCTACAACGTGCTGCACCCGATGGGCTGGGACGCGTTCGGCCTGCCGGCCGAGAACGCCGCCATCGAGGAGAACATGCACCCGGCCCGGTGGACTTACCAGAACGTCGAGACCATGCGGCGGGAGCTCAAGTACATGGGGCTGAGCTACGACTGGTCGCGGGAGTTCGCCACCTGCTCGCCCGACTACTACCGGCACGAGCAAAAGATGTTCCTCGAATTCCTGGCCCGCGACTTGGTCTACCGGAAGGACGCCTGGGTCAACTGGGACCCCGTCGACCAGACGGTGCTGGCGAACGAGCAGGTCATCGAAGGGCGCGGGTGGCGCTCCGGAGCCCCGGTGGAGCAGCGGAAGCTTCCCCAGTGGTTCTTCCGCATCACGGCCTTCGCCGGCGAGCTCTTGGACGCCCTCAAGGGGCTCGAGAGGTGGCCCGAGCGGGTGCGGCTCATGCAGGAGAACTGGATCGGCCGCAGCGAGGGCTTACGCATGTTCTTCCCCCTCAAGGGCCGAAGCGACCGGCTGGAGGTGTACTCGACCCGGCCGGACACGATCTTCGGCGCCACCTTCTGCGCCATCTCGGCCGATCATCCCCTCGCCGCGGAGCTTGCCCGGGGTAACCCTGAGCTCGAAGCCTTCATCGCCGAGTGCCGGCGGCTGGGCACGAGCGAGGAGGCAATCGAGCGAGCCGAGAAGAAGGGGTTCAGGACGGAGCTTGCGGCCCTTCACCCGTTCGAGGCCGGGCGGGAGCTTCCCGTGTTCGTCGCCAACTTCGTCCTCATGGACGTCGGAACCGGCGCCATTTTCGGCTGCCCCGGCCACGACCAGCGCGACCTTGAGTTCGCCCGCAAGCTCGGGCTCGACGTCATTCCCGTCGTCGCCCCGCCCGGCGTAGATCTCGCCGAGGTGACGGTCGGCGACGAGCCCTACACCGGCGACGGCACGCTCATCAACGCCGACTTCCTCAACGGCATGAGCGTGGCCCGGGCGAAGGAGGCGGTGGCCCATCGCATGGAGAAGGAGGGGTCGGGCGCCCGCGCGGTGATCTACCGCCTGCGCGACTGGGGCGTCTCGCGCCAGCGCTACTGGGGCTGCCCCATCCCCGTGATCCACTGCCCGCGGTGCGACGTGGTGCCGGTGCCCGCGAAGGAACTCCCCGTGCTCCTCCCCGAGGACGTAGACTTCGACGAGCCCGGCAATCCACTCGACCGCCACCCCACCTGGAAGAACGTGACCTGCCCGACCTGCGGCGGACCGGCGGAGCGGGAGACCGACACCCTCGACACCTTCGTCGAGTCCTCGTGGTACTTCGCGCGCTTCGCCTGTCCCCACTCGGACCAGCCCCTGGACCGAAAGGCGGTCGACTACTGGCTGCCGGTCGATCAATATATCGGAGGTATAGAACACGCAATCCTCCACCTGTTGTATTCACGGTTCTTCACCCGGGCGCTGCAACGCTGCGGATACGTCGGGCTCGCGGAGCCCTTCGGCGGCCTTCTCACCCAGGGGATGGTCTGCCATCAGACCTACCGCGACGGCGATGGGAACTGGCTCTACCCGGAACAGGTGCGCCGCAACGCCGACGGGTCCTACGTCGACGCCAAGAGCGGAGAGTCGGTCACGGTGGGGCGCTCGGAGGCGATGAGCAAATCGCGCAAAAACGTCGTCGACCCCGAGACGATCATCGCGACCTACGGCGCCGATACGGCGCGCCTGTTCATGCTCTCGGACAGCCCGCCGGAGCGGGACATCGAGTGGACCGACGCCGGCGTCGAGGGCGCGTGGCGGTACAGCCACCGGCTCTGGCGACTGGTGAACGAGCCGGCGCTCCCGCTGCCGCCTCCTGGAAGCCCTCTGCCCCGGCCCTTGAGCGAAGAGGCCCAGCAAGTGCGCCGCGCCACCCACAAGGCGATCGCCGCGGTCACGAACGACCTGGAGACGTTCCACTTCAACCGGGCGGTCGCCCGCATCCGAGAGCTCACGAATGCCCTCGCGGAGCTCACGAGCGACGGCCCGGGCCATGCTTGGGTGCTGCGCGAGGGCCTGGAAACGGTGATACGCCTCATCGGGCCCATGATGCCCCACCTCGCGGAAGAGCTGTGGCAGGCGCTGGGCCACCAGGAACTCCTGGCCGACACCCCGTGGCCGGCCGCGGAGCCGGCGCTCGCGACCGAAGACAGCGTGATAGTCGCCGTCCAAGTCAACGGCAAGCTCAGGAGCACTCTGCGGCTCGAGCGGGACGCCGCGCGGGAGGAAGCGGAGGCGGCCGCGCTCGCCGAGCCGGCGGTGGCGCGGGCGATCGGGGGCCGGCCCGTGCGCAAGGTCATCGTGGTCCCCAACCGCGTGGTGAATGTGGTGGTGTAGGGCCGCCGCGCTCGCCCTGGCTCTCATGCCGATCGCGGCCTGCGGGTTCCATCCGCTTTACGGGGGGCCGGCGGGCGCGGACACGGCGCAAGCGCTTGCCGCCATCACGATCGACCCGATCCCGGATCGGATCGGGCAGATCCTCAGGAACGACCTTGTCGATCGCCTCAACCCCCACGGTCTGCCGGCGCACCCCGCCTACCGGCTCAAGATCAACGTCGCCAAGGCGACATCGCCGCTCGCCATCACGACGGAAGCCGAGGTCACCCGGTTCAAGCTGACCCTCAAGGCGCACTTCGCCCTGATCGATCTCGACTCCGGCGAGACCGTCTACAGCGCGAGAACCCGCGCGGTCGGGAGCTACGACGTCGTCAGCTCCGACTTCGCGACCCTCGTCGCCGAGCAGGACACCACGCACCGCGCCGCGCGCGCGGTGAGCGAGCAGATCATGACGCTTCTCGCGGTCTTCTTCGCCGGACGGCTCGGGCCGCCGGGCTGAGGCGGTGAAAATCCCGGCACGGCGGGCGGAGGCCTTTGCCCGTCGCCCCGACCCGACGGCCCGAGCCGTGTTGGTCTACGGGCCCGACCGCGGCCTGGTGCGCGAACGCGCCGACATTCTCGCGCGGACCGTCGTCGCCGACCTCGCGGACCCCTTTCGGGTAACCGAACTCGCATCGGCGGACCTCGACAAGGATCCCGCCCGTCTCTTCGACGAAGCCGCCGCCCTCGCCCTCACCGGAGGCCGGCGCGTCGTCCGCGTCCACCAGGCGGGGGACGGCCAGGCGGAGGCGTTTCAGCGCCTCCTTGAGGAGCCCCCGGGCGAGGCTCTCATCGTGGTGGAGGCCGGCGACCTCTCGCCCAGGTCGTCGCTGCGCAGGTTCTTCGAAGCCGCGCACAACGCCGCCGCCCTTCCCTGCTACCGGGATGAAGGGGCGGCGCTTGAGCGCGTCATCGGCGAGACCCTGGAGGCCTACGGCCTTACGCCCGAGCCGGCGGCACTGAGCTATCTCGCGGATCGGCTCGGCGGCGACCGGCTTGTCACCCGCTCCGAGCTCGACAAGCTGGCGGTGTACATGGGTCGCGAAAAGAATGTGCGGCTCGCCGACGTGGAAGCCTGCGTCGGCGACAGCTCGGCCCTGACGTTGGAGAGCGTCGCCCTTGCCGCGGCGAGCGGCGACTTGGCCCGGCTCGAACGGGGTCTCGCCCGGGCATTCGGCGAAGGCATCGATCCGGTCGCCGTCCTCAGGGCCGTGGCCCGGCACCTGCGCCGGGTCCACCTCCTCGCCGGGCTCATGGAACGCGGCGCATCGGTCGACGACGGGCTGGCGACGTTCCGGCCGTCCCTCCACTTCCGCCTTGCCGATGCCCTCCGGGGTCAGGCGAAACGGTGGACGCGCGAGGCGGTGGCCCAGGCGCTCGAGGCCGTCACCGCCGCCGAGATCGAGTGCAAAACCACGGGCCGGCCCGCAAGGACCATCTGCCGCCGGACGCTGGCTAGGGTCTCCACGGCGGCGGGAGCCTGACAACCCTTACGCGTCGCCAACCAGGCGGCGGAGGAGATCGTCCAGCTGCTCAAGGGTCTGGTACCGAATCCTGACCTCGCCGCTCTCGCCCCGCTGCCGGATCGTCACCGAAAGCCCCAACCGCTCGGACAGGCGGCGTTCCAGGTCGCGGCGCTCGGCGTCCTCGCCCTCGCCGGCGGGCGCGAAGCGGCGCCGGCGCACCTCCGCCTGGCTCGCCAACATCTCCGTCTGGCGGACGTTCAAGCCTTCCTCGACCACGCGCCGCGCCAGCGCGAGCGGGTTACGGGCGGCGAGAAGCGCCCGACCGTGGCCGGCGCTCAAGGCGCCGTCCTGGACCATCGCCTTGACGGCGCCCGGCAGAGTGAGAAGGCGCACGGTGTTGGCGACATGGCTCCGACTCTTTCCGACCGCCCGCGCGACGGCCTCCTGGGTGTGGCCGAACTCGTCGAGAAGGTGCCGGTACCCTTCCGCCTCCTCCAGGGCGGTCAAATCCGCGCGCTGAATGTTCTCGACCAGGCTGACTTCCAGCGCCTCGCGATCCGTGAGTTCCCGCACCACGACCGGGACCTCGTGAACTCGCGCGAGCTGGGCGGCGCGCCAGCGGCGCTCGCCGGCGACGATCTCGAAGGCCCCCTCGTCCGCCGGGAGCGGCCGCACGAGGATGGGCTGGACCAGGCCTTTCTCGAGAATGGAGTCGGCGAGGGCGCGGATCTCCTCCTCCGGGTACCGACGTCGGGGCTGGAGGCGGTTAGGCCGCAATATCGCAACCGGCAGCGTCCGCGCGCCGGCCGGAGCCGGGCCCGCTTCCGGCTTAAGCGCGTCCTCTCCGAGGAGGGCGGAGAGACCACGCGCGAGCCCTCTTCGGCGTGCATCCGTCATGGCCGCTCGCGCCGCAACACCTCGCCGGCGAGGTGGATGTATGCCTGAGCGCCCGCGCAGCCCAGGTCATAGACCAGCACCGGCTTGCCATGGGAGGGGGCCTCGGAGACCCGGACATTGCGCGGGATGACGGTCTCGTACACCGCCCCACCCAGATAATCGCGCACGTCGTCGGCAACTTGGCCGGACAAGTTGTTCCGCTGGTCGTACATCGTCAACACGATACCCTGCATCTCCAGGTCGGGATTGAGTCGGCGCTTCACCCGCTCCACGGTGCGCAGAAGGAGGCTCAGCCCCTCGAGGGCGAAGAACTCGCACTGCAGGGGCACGAGGATCGCGTCCGCGGCGACGAGGGCGTTCACCGTCAACAGACCCAGCGCGGGTGGGCAATCGACGAAGATGTAGTTATAGCGCTCGCGACCTTCCGCCAGCGCATCCTGCAAGCGGTACTCCCGGCGCCCCTCGTCGACGAGCTCGAGCTCGGCGCCATAAAGGTCGACCGTGGCCGGGACAATCATGAGCCCGGGCACGGCCGTGGCCTGGCAGGCTTGCGTGAACCGGGTCTCGCCCATGATGAGGTCGTAAGAATTCGGGCGCCGGTCGACCGGATCGACGCCTAAGCCCGTGCTGGCGTTGCCCTGGGGGTCAAGGTCGATGAGCAGCACCTTCTTCCTCACGGCCGCGAGAGCGGTGGCGAGGTTGATCGCGGTGGTCGTCTTGCCGACGCCCCCCTTTTGGTTCGCCACCGCGATGACGCGTGCGGCGAGCGATGGGGGTGCACTAGCGGGCTCGCTCACGGGTAATCCCATCGATTTGGAGCAGGGTCCCGGTCGGATCCGAAAGACTGGGAATTCGAACCACGCGCATCCTCCAGCCGCGGCCCGCCTGGGTCAATTCGTCTCCGGCCCGGGCCCCCTTGAGGAACAGGCAGCGCGTGTGGGGTCCGAGAAACCGGCTGCTCAAGGCGAGAAGGCGGGGCAGCGGGGCAAGCGCCCGCGCGGTGATGGCGTCGGCGGGGGCGGCGGGGAGCTCGTCGACCCGGCGGCAGTGGATGGTGACGGGCGCGCCCGTGGCCCGGGCGACTTCGGCCAGAAAAGCACACTTGCGGCTGTCGCTCTCGACGAGCTCCACGCCTTCGGCCCCGAGGACTGCAAGGACCATGCCGGGAAAGCCAGCGCCGCTCCCCAAGTCGACGAGGCGACGACAGGGCACAGGGAGGTGAGGGAAAACCTGCGCCGCATCGAGCAGGTGGCGGCGCCAGACGTCCGCGAGGCTCCGCGCACTCACTAGGTTGACCGCGCGCTGCCAGGTCTTCAGGAGCACGACATAGGCCTCCAGTCGCGCCAACGTTTCACGTGAAACACCCGTCGCGCGCCGAAAGCCGTCAGGGGTCAAAGGCGAGGCCACGCCTTCAGACCGGGCACGGGCCGGCCCGGCGGTCGTAGCCCGAAAGCGCGGCCTGCCCACGCCACGATGGCGTCATAGATCTTCATCGCCTGTCCTAGCCCCCTGCCCCAATGATCGCGTAGCCTCCGATATCTGGGGTTCGACTCGTGCCTGTACGTACCATATATAGTGAAAACCCAACAACCCTAACCGCTGCCCCGGCCCCCGGCGGGTCTACCACGTGAAACGTCACTTGCCGACGCAGAGGTCGGCCAAGCTCAGGTCGAGGATGTCGTCGACGTCGCCGCGGCAGCTGTTACGCCCCAGCGCCCGCACCACGAGCCCCAGATCCCCCGCGGCCAGCTCCACCGGCCCGGGCCCGCTGGCGAGCGCGAAAATCGTCGCGGCGATCGGGCTGGCGGCGGGCCGGCCCGTCCTCGGGCCGAAGCATGAGGCGCTCCACCCGTCCTCCTTCGATGAGGTGACGCTCAAGGATCTCGTCGACGTCCTCCGCCGTGGCATACGAGTACCAGACGCCCTCCGGATAGATAACCATCGTGGGTCCCAGCTCGCACCGATCCAGGCAGCCCGAGGCGTTGACCCGAACCCAGTTGAGGCCCAGTTTCCTTGCCCGCGCCTTCATGTAATTGCGAAGGTTGACCGAACCCTTGGCGCTGCAGCACCCGCGGGGGTGGCCCGCCGGCCTCACGTTCTGGCAACAGAACACGTGGGTGCTGTAGTAGAGGGGCGGGTCGTCGGAGCGCGCCGTCATGACCTGCCGTTCCCGCCCCAGAGCATCTTTT
>JBHICW010000096.1:0-7257 GCA_046759785.1 Alphaproteobacteria bacterium | reverse complement strand
TGGAACGTACCCTCGGGGTGGCTCACGGGGCGGACGACGTCCGCTTCGCTCGCCAGGCCTCGGGCCCGGGCCTCGACGACGCGGTGGTAGTTGCTCCGCCGCCAGCCGAGCGCCGGCCGCTCGGCCGCGAACGCCCACGCGGCGCCCTGCTCCTGAAGCCTCACGGGCAGCCCGAAGGCGTCGGTCCGCTCGATGTGCTCCGCCGGCAGCTCGGCGATGAACCGCGACGGCAGGCTGCTCTGCCACTGGCCGTGCACGGCGCGGTTGGCGGCGAACAGCACCTGGGCGCGCGCCCGCGCCCGGGTGAGCCCGACATGGGCGAGCCGGCGCTCCTCCTCGAGGCCCTTGACGCCCGAGTCGTCCAGCGCGAGCTGGTGGGGAAACAGGCCCTCCTCCCACCCGGGCAGGAAGACCGCGTCGAACTCGAGCCCCTTGGCGCTGTGGAGCGTTATCAGGTTCACCATCTCGCCCTCCTCGGCCTCGTCGATCTCCATCACCAGGCTGACGTGCTCGAGGAAACCCTGGAGCGTCTCGAACTCCGCCACCGCCCGCACCAGCTCCTTCAGGTTCTCGAGCCGTCCCGGCGCGGTGACCGATCTGTCCCTCTGCCACATCTCGGTGTAGCCCGATTCGTCGAGGATCGTCTCGGCCACCTCCGCCGGAGGCAGCGAGTCGAGCATGGCACGCCAACGGTCGAAGCTCTCAATGAGCCGCCGGAGCGCGGTGCGCTGCTGGGGCTTCAATTCGTCCGTCTCCACCACCAGCCGGGCGGCCCGCGTCAGCGACCAGCCCTCGCGCCGCGCCACCCGGTGGAGGAGACCGAGGCTCGCGTCGCCGAGGCCGCGCTTGGGCAGGTTGACGATGCGCTCGAAGGCGAGGTCGTCGTCCGCCTGCACGGTGACGCGCAGGTAAGCGACCGCGTCCCGCACCTCCCGCCGCTCGTAAAACCTCACGCCCCCGATCACCTGGTAGGGCACGCCGATCGTGATGAGCCGCTCCTCGAAGGCGCGCGTCTGGAACCCCGCGCGGACGAGCACGGCGATCTCGCCCAAAGGGTGGCCTTGCCTGGAGAGGGCCTCGATCTCCTCGCCCACCGCGCGGGCCTCCTCCTCTTCGTCCCACACGCCGCGGACGGCGACCTTCTCGCCGCCTTGCTTGTCCGTCCACAGCGTCTTGCCCAGCCGGCCCGCGTTGTGCGCGATGAGCCCCGAGGCCGCGCCCAGGATGTGGGTGGTGGAGCGGTAGTTCCGCTCGAGCCTAACGACCCGGGCGCCGGGGAAGTCGTGCTCGAAGCGCAGGATGTTCCCCACCTCGGCGCCCCGCCAGCCGTAGATCGACTGGTCGTCGTCGCCCACACAGCAGAGGTTGCGTCGGCCCTGGGCGAGGAGGCGCAGCCACAGATACTGGGCGACGTTCGTGTCCTGGTACTCGTCGACCAGGAGGTACTTGAAGCGGCGCTGATAATCCGTGAGGAGGTCGGGTTGAGCGGTGAAGAGGGTGAGGCAATGGAGCAAGAGATCGCCGAAGTCGGCGGCGTTGAACGCGGCAAGCCGCTCCTGGTACTGGTGGTAAAGGGCGGTCGCGCGCCCGTCGGCGAAGTCCGACGCCCGGTCGGCGCCGACGGCCTCAGGCGCGAGGCCCCGGTCCTTCCACCGGTCGATGTGCCAAAGGAGGGTGCGCGCGGGCCAGCGCTTCTCGTCGATGTTGTTGGCGGAGAGCACCTGGCGGGCGAGCCTGAGCTGGTCGTCGGTGTCGATGATCGTGAAGTTGGGCTTGAGCCCGATGAGCTCCGCGTGGCGCCGCAACAGCCGCGCGCCCATGGCGTGGAAGGTCCCGAGCCACATGCCGGCCGTGCCTCGGCCGATGAGGCGCTCCACCCGCTCGGCCATCTCGCGCGCCGCCTTGTTGGTGAAGGTGACGGCGAGGATCTCGCCGGGCGCGGCCCGGCCCGTGACCAGGATGTGGGCGAGGCGGGTGGTCAAGACGCGCGTCTTGCCGGTGCCGGCGCCGGCGAGCACCAGGACCGGTCCCTCGGTCGCCTCGACCGCCTGGCGCTGCTGTTCATTGAGCTCCGCCAAGTGAGGAGCAGGACGCGGCCCTGCGGCGCCCGCGGCCGGCGCGCTCGGCTCTAAGGCGTCGGACATGGCGCCGCCACTATAGTACGAAGCCTTCCGCTTCTCAGCCGTCGATGTGGGGATTGGCCCCGGCTCGTCCGGGCGCCGCATTCCGGCCGACGCGCGTGGGCGAGGCGGGCCGCGGACCCAAGGGCGTGCCTGTCCGAGCTTGTCGCCTGGCGGTTCCTTCCTTCCGGCTCAGTTGCATTGGCCGATCGAACCCGCGGAGCAGACGGTCTCGCCGTTGGTCCAGATGGCGCCCGTGAGGTCGGCGTTTAAGAGGTCGGCGCCGCTGAGGCGCGCGTTGGTGAGGTCCACGCCCCTCATGATGGCCTCGAAGAAGCGGGCGAGACGCATGTCGGCGCCGCGGAAGCTGGCGCCCGTGAGGTCGGCGCGGGTGAAGTCGGCTCCCATCAGGCGCGCCTCGTCGAAGACGGCATCCACCAGCCGGGTGGTGAAGAACTTGACCCGGCGTGCGTCGGCCCGGACGAGCGTCGTGCCCGAAAGGTCGGCGCGCGCGAACGTCGCGTCCTTAAGCTTGGCGCCGGTGAGGTCCTGGTTCACGAACTGGCGCTCGTCCATATAACAGCGGCGCCAGTCCACCCCGGGCGCCGGCGTGTCGGTGCAGGCGGCGCGCACGGGTCCCGCCAGGTTCAGGCCCGTGGTCAACAGGACGGTGAAAAGGGTTAGCCGCCGCACACCGCTAGATGTAACGCGCTCGGCCCGGAAGGGAAACCTCTAACTGGGTCCCTTGGCGGGCTCGCGGTTGAGCCTGATGACGCGCCCCGCCTCCGGCGGAGGGGGGAGGGACGCGTGCGCCTCTCGAATCGCGCCGAGAAGCTCGATCACCGGCTCGGGCATCGGTGCGGAGCGCCTTTCCACGAGGTCCACGTGGATCGCCAGCCACTCGGCGGTGGCGGCGAGATACCCCTCCTCGGCATGGGACATCCGGTGGAAAAAGTGGATGCGCTTGCGGTCGAAGGCCAGGAGCTGCGTGGTGAACCGCATCCGGTCGCCGGCGCGCATCTCGCGCTGGTAGGTGAGGTGGCTCTCCAGCATGAAGTAGGACTGGTTCCGGCGGTGAATATAGTCCTCGGTGAGGCCGAGATAGGCGTAGAACGCGTCCGTCGCGTGATCGAAAGCGAGGACGTAGTACGCCACGTTCATGTGGCCGTTGACGTCGATCCACTCGGGCCGGACGCTCTCATGGTACAGCGCGAGGGGCGCGGCGATCTCCATGCCCCGATGATACTCCGTAGCCGGGCCGCGACCAACCGATCGGCGGCGGGTAAGGACCGGTCGTCGTCCCATCATCGAAAGGCGGGCTCGAATTTTGCCTGGCTCGAACCTTGCGAGTAGATTGACCGATGATCCGGACCCAGGGGTTGCTATGAACGGGCCTCAGGCGCCCCGAACGCGCGAGGGCTGACGTGAGAAAAGCTCTCTACGTCGTCGTCGGTGTGCTTGTCGTGCTGGCGGCGACCGTCCTGATCGCTCCGGCGCTCATCGGCTTAGACACCTACAGGGGGGCGATCGGCGCCCTGGCGCGCAAGCACACCGGGCGCGAGGTCAGGATCGACGGCAACATCCGCCTCTCGCTGTTGCCGAGGCCCAGGGTTTCGGTCGAAGGGATCCGGCTCGCCAACCTGGAAGGGGCGGCGGTCCCTGACATGGTCCGGGTCGGGTCGGTGGACCTGGTCGTCGCCCTGGGGCCGCTCTTGAGCGGTGAGGTGGAGGTCGCGAGCGTTCGCTTCATCGAGCCCGTGGTGGAGCTCGAGGTGCTGCCCGACGGCCGGGCGAACTGGGCTCTGGCGCCGGCCGCCGGTGCCGGCGTTCCGGAGGAGGCGGAGGCAGGGGCCGGTGCGGCGGGAGCTGGGGTGCGGCTCGACAGCCTGGTGATCGAAGACGGCACCGTGGTCTACCGCGATGCCCGACGCGGAACCGTGGAGCGGGTCGAGCAGGTGAACCTGGAAGGCTCGGCGCGGTCGCTCTCGGGCCCGTTTCGCGCCGAGGGGAGTCTCGTCGCGCGCGGTCTGTCCTTGGCGTTCAAGGTCGCCGTCGGCGCACTCGATCGTGCTGCGGTGCCGGTTACCGCCAAGGTCGATGCGGCGAAGCCCGGGGCTTCGGCGATCTTCAGCGGCTCGGTCCAGGGGCTTGAGGCCAGCCCTGAGCTCGCGGGCGCCGTCGAACTCACCGCCCGCTCCTTGGCGGGCGCGGTCGAGGCGCTGGGCATCCCGCCGCCCGGCGGGGTCGCCGGACCCCTCCTCGAGCCGGCTCTCTCGCTCAGTGCCGAGGTTGCGGCCTCCTCCGAGGGTCTCGCCATTGACGACGTGATGGTTGAGCTCGGCAAGCTCAGGGCCACGGGGGCCGTCAGCCTGGCGCTCGAGGAGAAGCCCCGGGTCGACGTTGTGTTGGCGCTCAACCGGATCGACCTGGACGCGTTGCTCGCCGCCGGCGAGGGTCTCGAGGGCGAGGGGGCGGAGCAAGGGGGCAACGAGGCCGAGGCCCCCGGGGCCGCCTTTGCCCTGCCCACGGAGTTCGACGGCAGCCTCGACCTTGCGGTCGACGCGGCGGTCTTCAACCAGACGGTCGTCCGCCAGATCCAGGTCTTCGCGGCGCTGGACGACGGGGTCGTGACCCTGCAGCAGGCCTCCGCCTTGCTCCCGGGGGGCTCCGACATTGCCCTGTTCGGGGTGCTCGAGGGCTCCGCGGGAGGTCCCGCTTTCGAAGGACAGGTCGAGGCGGTCTCGGACGACTTCCGCGCGGTACTGGCCTGGCTGCGCGCCGACGTCGAGGGGGTGCCGGCCGACCGTCTGCGCAAGCTCAGCCTCACCGGCATGGTCCGCGCCGACCCCCGGCAGGCGGCGCTCTCGGAAATCGACTTGCGCATCGACGCCGGTCGTCTCACGGGAGAGGTCTTCGCCCGGCTCGGCGAGCGGCCGTTCCTTCGCGCCGACGTTGCGCTCGACCGGTTGAACCTCGACGCCTACCTTCCCAAGGAGACCACGGTACGGGAGACCAAGCGCGAGGCGGTCGGCCTCGGGGCGGAGGCCGCGCGACTGCCCGATCTGGGGGCGGTCGACGGCGAGCTCAAGGCGCGTATTCGCAGTCTTACGGTCAACGCGGTGGCGGTCCGCGACATACACCTGGAGGGCTTCCTCGAGGAAGGGTCCATAGAGGTGACTCGGCTGGCCGTCGGGGACCTCGCCGGGGCCCGGGCCGAGCTCAAGGGCCGCCTCCGCCCTGCCGTCCCGGCGTTCGACCTCGCCCTTGACCTCGAGGCCGAGAGCCTGGCCGGCGTCTTCCGCCTCATTCGCGCGAGCCTCCCGGTCGCGCCCAAGCAGATCGGCCGCGTCGCGGTCTCGGGCACTGCCCGCGGTGACCTCTCACGGGTGGAGATCGACGCTCACGCGGAGGCGCTCGGGGCGACGGTGGAGGCCGCCGCAACGTTGCTCGAACCGACGGTTCAGCCCCGCTTCGACCTCAGGGTCGACGTCGCGGGCCGGAGCTACGCCGCGCCGATGAGGGCCCTCGGCGTCAGGCTCGAAGAGGTGCGGGACGGTCCCTTCACCTTGGCCGGGCGTCTTGACGGCGGGCTCGACGCGGCCGACGTGGACCTCGAGCTCGAGCTTGTGGGTGCCCGGGCGACGGTTGAGGGGCAAATCACCGGGCTCGGCTCCGGCCCAGGCTACGATCTTCGCTTAAGCCTCGACCATCCCGAGGTGGCAGCGCTCCTCGAGAACCTGGGTGGGGGCGACGGGTTCGCCCGCCGGCAGCTCGGTGCCCTCCGCCTGGCGACGGCCGTCGCGGGGGACGCGCGAGAGACCCGTCTCACCGACATTCGTGTGGCGATCGGGCCGGCCGAGGTGAACGGCTCCGTCGCGGTGCGGTTCGGCTCACCCCGCCCCAGCCTGGACGCCGATCTCACGGCGGGTGACGTCGACCTCGGCCTGTTCTTGCTCGTGGCCGCACCCTCGGCCGCGCAGCCGCCGACGGGGACCGCTCCGCCGGCGACGCCCCGCGGCGAGGGGCGGTGGTCGCGCGAGCCGCTGGACCTCTCCTCGCTACGCGCGGCGGACGGGCGCCTCACGATGCGGGCGCGGTCGCTCACCTACCGCAACCTTCGCTTCGAGGAGACAGGCCTGGACCTTACCCTGTCGGACGGCGTCCTGGACATCCAGAGGCTGAGCGGCCGACTGTTCGGGGGGCAGGTGGAGCTCACCGCCCAGGTGGTGGACGCCGAGTCGCCGACGGCGGGGCTCTCGGTGCGCCTCGACAATGCGGACGCTGGCGAGGCGTTGAACCGCCTCGCCCGGGTCGGGGCCGTGTCCGGATGGCTCGGGTTCGCGGGCGCGATGCGCACGGTGGGACGCAGCACCTTCGACTGGATCTCCGCGTTGAACGGGCACGCGACGGTCGCCATGCGCGACGGCGCCATCCAGGGCCTGGACCTCGCGGCGATCAGCGAGCGTCTGGACAACCTCGAACGTCCGGCGGATCTCCTAAAGCTGGCCCAGGTGGCCGCGAGCGGAGGCACGACGCGCTTCGCGTCGCTCGATGGCCGGTTCGAGATCCGAGACGGGGTCGCCGTGAGTGACGACCTCTGGGCCGTGCTCGAGGGCGCCGAGGGCAAGGCCGCGGTCGCGGTGGACCTGCCCCGGTGGACGCTTAAGGTCAACAGCGAACTCCACCTCACCCGCCATCCCGAGGCACCGCCCTTGGGCGTCGCCGTGGAGGGGCCGATCGACGGGCCGAGCGTCGGCCTGGACACCCGGCAGCTCGAGGCCTATGTGGCCCGGCGGGCGGTCGGGACCGTGATCGAGAAGGTGCTCCCGGAGGAGGCCGGCGGGCTGCTGGAGCTCCTCACCGAACCGCAGCAGGCGCCGCAGCCGGAGGGCCGGGCGCCGGAACCGTCGACGCCGCCGGCGCCGCCCAAGGAAATGGCGCCGCAGGAGCCTACCCTCGACCAGCTCCTCAAGGAGCTCCTCCAGGGGCTCGAAAATTAAGCGCAGCCCGTAAAGGGTCATCCGGGCCGTCGCCTCGGCGACGCTCGCGAGCGCCCGCGCCGCCGCCACCAGGGCCGAACGGGCCAAAAGGTCGCGCATGTGGTCGCGAAAATCGCAACTGCCGGCCATGGCTAGGC
>JBHICW010000095.1:0-7284 GCA_046759785.1 Alphaproteobacteria bacterium | reverse complement strand
TCAAAGAGGTGAGCCGGCTCGTGCGCGCGGCCCACCCCGGCGCCCCCTTCTTCATCCTGGGCGAAAGCATGGGCGGCGCGGTCGTGATGGTGGCGATGGCCGAAGCGGACGCCCCCGACGCGGACGGAGTGATCCTCGTCGCCCCCGCCGTGTGGGGCCGTGAAGTCATGAACCCCTTTTACCGCGCCGTTCTCTGGCTCACCGCCCACATCATTCCCGCCGCCAGGGTGAAGGTGGAGGGCGTCCACATGCGGCCGTCGGACAACCTGGCGATGCTCAAGCGCTTGAACCGCGACCCGCTGGTCATCAAACGGACCCGCGTCGATGCCGTCTACGGCCTGGTGAACCTCATGGACGCCGCCTTCGCTGCCGCCCCGCCTCTCGCCGTGCCGACGCTGCTGCTGTACGGCGCCCACGACCAGCTGGTGCCGCGCAAGGCGACCAGGCTGATGCTCCGGCGACTGCCCACGCTGCCACGTCTCGCCGTGTACCCCAGCGGCTATCACATGCTCCTGAGGGACCTTCAAGCGGCGACCGTCGTCGACGACGTAGCGGCGTGGATCGCCGACTCAGGCGCGCCCCTTCCCTCGGGTGCCGACCAGGACTCGCAAGCGTTCTTCGAAAGATGATGAGACGTTAAGATGCGCGGCCGTCGCCCACCCGCCACGTCCCCGGGCCGCCGGCCGAGGCCCGTGCGGCAGCCGCAGGTTTCTTGACCTTTGCGCTGGCAAGCGTGAGTGTACCCGCGCCGGTCGCGTCCCCGTTCGAGGTCGCCAAATGCCCGCGATGGATGAGGCCCGCCGAGGCTGGCAGGTCTGGATTGACCGTGGCGGGACGTTCACGGACGTCGTCGCGCGCCGCCCCGACGGGTCGCTCACGACCCACAAGCTACTCTCGGAGAACCCGGGGCAGTATGAGGATGCGGCGCTCCAGGGCGTCCGCGACGTCGTCGGGCTCAGGTCCAACGAGCCCATTCCCAACGGGGTGATCGAGGCCGTCAAGATGGGCACGACCGTCGCGACCAATGCGCTGCTCGAGCGGCGCGGGGAGCGGACGGTGCTCGCAGTCACCCGGGGCTTCGCGGACGCCCTCAGGATCGGCTACCAGAACCGGCCCCATATCTTCGCCCGCCGGATCGTGCTGCCGGAGCTGCTCCACGAGCGGGTGGTGGAGGTCGACGAGCGCTACACGGCCGAGGGCGAGGAGTTGAGGCCCGTGGATGAGGCGGCGGCGCGCCGCGAGCTCGAGGCGGCGTACGACGCCGGCATCCGGTCGGTGGCGATCGTGCTCATGCACGGCTACCGCTACCCGGACCATGAGGCCCGGGTGGCCGCGATCGCGGCCGAGATCGGCTTCACCCAGATCTCCGCCTCGCACCGGGTCGTCCCGCTCATGAAGCTGGTCTCCCGCGGCGACACGACGGTGGTCGACGCCTACCTCACCCCGCTTCTCTCCCGCTACATCGACGGCGTGGCCGCGGACCTCAAGGGAACCCGGCTCATGCTCATGCAATCGAACGGGGGCCTGGCCGACGCCCGGGTCTTCCACGGCAAGGACAGCATCCTCTCCGGTCCGGCCGGGGGCGTAGTGGGGGCGGTGCGGGTCGCCCAGATGGCCGGCTTCGAGAAGATCATTACCTTCGACATGGGCGGCACCTCAACCGACGTCGCCCACTACGACGGGGAGTACGAGCGGGCCTTCGAGACCGAGGTGGCAGGGGTGCGGATGCGCGCGCCGATGATGCGCATCCATACGGTGGCGGCGGGGGGCGGGTCGATCCTCACCTTCGATGGCTCCCGCTTCCGCGTCGGCCCCCGCTCGGCCGGCGCCGATCCTGGACCCGCCTGCTACCGGAAAGGGGGACCGCTTGCGGTGACCGACGGCAACGTCATGGTGGGCAAGATCCTGCCCGCGTTCTTCCCGCAGGTGTTCGGCCCCGAAGGCAATGAGCCCCTGGACGCCGAGGTCACAGCGCAGAAGTTCGAGGGCCTTTCACGCGAGATTGAGGCCGAGACCGGGGAACGCCGCACGCGGGAGGAGATCGCCGAGGGCTTCCTTCAGATTGCCGTCGAGAACATGGCGAACGCGATCAAGAAGATCTCCGTCCAGCGTGGCTACGACGTGTCCGCGTACACGCTCTGCTGCTTCGGCGGCGCCGGCGGCCAGCACGCCTGCCTCGTCGCGGACGCGCTGGGCATGAAGCGGGTGTTCGTCCACCCCTTCGCCGGGGTGCTCTCGGCCTACGGCATGGGGCTCGCCGACGTCAGGGCGATCCGCGAGCGGGCGGTCGAGGCCCGGCTCGACGACCGCCTCGCAGAGCGGCTCAGCACCCTTCTCGACGAGCTCGCGGCCGACGCCCGGGCCGAGCTCGAGGGGCAAGGCGTGGCGGCGGACGCCACCCACGTCCTCAGGAAGGTCCACCTGCGCTACGACGGCACGGACAGCCCCCTCGTCGTCGACTTCGGCGACCGCGAGGCCGTCGTCGCCGCCTTCGAAGCCGCCCACCGCCAGCGCTATGGGTTCATCGATCCGATGAAGCCGCACATCGTCGAGGCCGTGGCGGTGGAGGCGGTCGGGATCACGGACCGGGTCGAAGACCCTGTACTCAAAAGGCCCGGGCCGGACCACAGGCTGGCGCCCGCGGCGCACACCCGCATGTACACGGGGGCCACCTTCCACGACACGCCCGTCTTCAGGCGCGACGCGATGCGCCCGGGCAATCGCGTGAAGGGGCCGGCGATCATCATCGAGGCCAACGCCACCACGGTCGTCGAACCGGTATGGGAGGCCCAAATCACGGACCGCAACCACCTGCTGCTCACCCGACTGGAAGCGCGGGAACGGGGCCATGCGGTGGGCACGGAGGTCGACCCCGTGATGCTCGAGATCTTCAACAACCTCTACATGTCGATCGCCGAGCAGATGGGGGCCGCCCTCGAGAACACCGCCCACTCGGTCAACATGAAGGAACGGCTGGACTTCTCTTGCGCCGTGTTCGACGACGAAGGGCACCTCATCGCAAACGCCCCGCACATGCCCGTGCACCTCGGCTCCATGGGCGAGAGCGTGCGGACGATCATCCAGGCGCGCAAGGGAACCATGAAGCCGGGCGACGTGTTCATGCTGAACGCGCCCTACAACGGCGGAACCCACCTGCCGGACGTGACGGTCATCACGCCGGTCTTCGGAAGGGGTCGGCAAGCGCCCCTCTTCTATGTGGCCGCGCGCGGCCACCACGCGGACATCGGCGGCATCACCCCGGGCTCCATGCCGCCCAACAGCCGGACGGTCGCCGAGGAGGGGGTCTTGATCGACGACTTCCAGCTCGTCGACCGCGGCCGGTTCCTCGAAGAGGAGGTCCACCGGCTCCTCACCTCCGGTCCTTATCCTGCCCGCAACCCGGGCCAGAACATCGCCGACCTCAAGGCGCAGGTCGCCGCCTGCGAGAAGGGGGTCCAGGAGCTGGCGAAGATGGTCCGGCACTTCGGGCTCAAGACCGTCAAGGCGTACATGCGGCACGTCCGCGACAACGCGGAAGAGTCGGTGCGGCGCGTGCTCGACGTGCTCAAGGACGGGAGCTTTGTGAACCCCCTCGACGACGGCAGCGTCATTAAGGTGGCCATCTCGATCGACCATGAGGCCCGGCGCGGGCGCATCGACTTCACCGGCACCTCGCCGCAACAGGAGAGCAACTTCAACGCCCCGGCCTCCGTGTGCAAGGCGGCGGTGCTCTATGTCTTTCGCACCCTCGTGGACGACGACATCCCGTTGAATGACGGCTGCCTCGAGCCGCTCGAGGTCGCAATCCCGGAACGATGCATGCTCAACCCCCGCTACCCGGCCGCGGTCGCCGCGGGGAACGTCGAGACCTCGCAGATCATCACCGACACCCTATACGGTGCGCTGGGGGTCATGGCCGCGGCTCAGGGAACGATGAACAACTTCACCTTCGGCAACGACCGCTGGCAGTACTACGAGACGGTCTGCGGCGGGTCGGGTGCCGGCCCCGACTTCGACGGCACGCATGCCGTCCATACCCACATGACGAACTCGCGTCTCACCGACCCGGAAGTCCTCGAGTGGCGCTTCCCGGTGATGGTAGAGCGCTTCGCGATCCGCCGGGGAAGTGGCGGCGCGGGCTGCCACCGCGGCGGGGACGGGGCGGTGCGGCGCATGCGCTTCCGCGCGCGCATGACGGCCGCCATCCTCTCGAGCCGCCGCCGCGTGCCGCCCTTCGGGCTCGCCGGTGGAAAGCCCGGGGCGCTTGGGCGCAACTGGGTGGAGCGCGCCGACGGCAAGCGGATCGAGCTCTCCGGGCAGGACCAGACGATGGTGGAGCCAGGCGACGTCTTCGTGATCGAGACGCCGGGGGGCGGCGGGTACGGCCCGCCGACCGGAGCGCGTCCGTGATCGCCCACGGGCGCTCGCTTCACCCGGTCTCGACGCCCGACATGCGCGACCTCCGGTGACCTCGGCCAACGACGGCGCCGGAGAGGCGGGCCGCGGCGAGAACGGTGCCCTGATCGGGGTCCTGTGGTCCCTGTCATCGCTGCTTCTCGGCATCGCCTTCCTGGGCCTCGCCAGCGGTGCCCTCTTCCTGCTGCTGGGGTTCCGCCTGGCGATCGCCGGAGCATCGACCGAGCTCGTCGGCGCGGTCATGTCGACCTACTTCGTGGGGCTGCTTGCGGGCTCGGTCACCGGCGGCCGCATCATCGACAGGGTCGGTCACATCCGCGCCTTCACCGTCTTCGCCTGCGTCGCCACCATCGCGACCCTGCTCTTCGCGCTCACCGATTCGCTCGCCGCCTGGGCCCTCTTGCGGGCGACCACCGGCTACTGCATGGCGGGGCTGTTCCTGACCGCGGAGAGCTGGCTCAACCACATCGCCACCAGGGCCACCCGGGGAAGGATCTTCGCCTTCCACTTAGTCGTAAACGCGGGCGCCTTCGCGCTCGGGCCGCTCACCGTCAACCTGGGAGACCCGGCGGGGTTCGAGCTGTTCACGGTAACCGGGATCCTGTTCACGGTGGCGGCCCTGCCGGTGGCGCTCACCCGACTCGGCAACCCGGAGATCGGGCCCCGCACCCGCCTCGGGCCGCGACGCCTCATAGCTCTCTCCCCGCTCGGCGTGGTGGGGTGCTTCGCCGCCGGGCTCGCCAACAGCGCCTACTACGGGATGAGCGCTGTGTACGGCGAGCAAGTGGGCCTTTCGTCGGCCCAGACCTCCTTCTTCCTCTCCGCCGCCCTCGTCGGCGGTCTCATGATGCAGTTCCCCATCGGCACCCTCTCCGACCGCTTCGACCGGCGCCGGGTGATGCTGGTCCTCACCGCCGCGGCGGTCGTCGCGGCGCTCGGCATAGGCGTGAGTGGGAGTCGCTCGGTCCCCGTTCTTCTTGCCCTCGCCTTCGCCTTCGGCGGAGTGGCGCAGCCCATTTATGGCCTCGCCGTGGCCCAGACGAACGACTACGCAGCGCCGGAGGACTTCGTGGCTGTGAGCGGAGGTCTCTTGCTCGCCTACAGCGTCGGGGCGAGCATGGGCCCGATGGCCGCCGCCGCGGTGATGGGCGCCACCGGCCCGGTGGGCCTCTGCGTCTTCCTCGCCGCCGTCTTCGGCGGCCTCTCGGGCTTCATCGTCTTCCGGATGCGCCTGCGTCCGCCGAAGCCCATCCCTGAGCAGGGCGAGTTCGTCCCGGTGCCGCGCATGACCCCGCTCGCCGCCGAGCTCGACCCCCGCGCCGTACCGGCCGAGGAGGCGCCCGCGACCGACCAGTCGGCGGAAGAGGGAGACCCCGGGCTCCCAGCGTGAAGGGACGCGCCGCGCGAGCGCCGGGTCCGCGTGTCGCGTGGTCTCGGCCGCCGGCCCTCGGGGCCCTCCACAAGGAGCCCGCTGGCCGGCTCGCTGTTCCAAAAAAGGACACCCCTGCATAGGGGCACTCCGCCGCCGGCTTGCACCCCAACGCGTAGCCCCGACACCTTGGGCCGACTGTGATCTATTTGCAACAGACGGGGCGCTCTGCTGTGTCGCCGAACCCGGTTCCCTGGCCTTTTGATACCGGCTGTGATAGTGGTGACTCGCTTCCGACCGGGGGGAGACTATATTGCTTATAGGTGGCCACTCCTACAGGTGGCCACTCCGCTCCTTGGGGCTCAGGTCAGGGAAGTCTCAATCGGAGCTGGGCGATAACATCGTGTCTCGCACGTGGCAGACCCTCCGAGCGGTGTGGCAGATTTGTCATTATGGTGGACCGTGTCGGAACCGAATTTGCGACGAAGCGGGCGCTGGCTCCGTAAGCCTAGCCTCGGGGCCCGTTGATGCCAGGCGTTCACCGATTTGCGGCGGCCGGCCGTTACCCGGTGCTCACGTTGTTCGCACTGGCTCTTGCGGCCTGCGCGACGCCGCCCTCGATCGACGAGCCGGAAGCCCTGGCGGCCTATGAGGAAGCCAGGGACCCGCTCGAGCCCACCAACCGACAAATCTTCGAGTTCAACCGCGGGCTCGACCGCGTCATCCTCAAGCCGGTGGCGGAGAGCTACCGGGAAGTGGTGCCCGCGTTCGCGCGCAGGAGGGTGCGCAACTTCCTCAACAATCTGAAGTCGCCGGTGGTGTTCGTGAACGACGTCCTTCAGGCCAAGCCCGACCGGGCCACCGTCACCCTGGGGCGGTTCCTCATCAACAGCACGTTCGGGCTGGCCGGCTTGTTCGATATCCCGGCCTTGTCCGGCGATGTGGGCCATGATGAGGACTTCGGCCAGACCCTTGCCGTCTGGGGCCTCGGGGACGGGCCGTATCTCATGCTTCCGCTGCTCGGTCCCTCGAACCCGCGCGACGGCATTGGGATACTGGTCGACTCCATCCTCGATCCCTTCAACTACATCCTCCCCACGGCGGGGTCGATTGCCCGCACCGGGGCCACGGCGGTGGACCGGCGGGAAGCGATTCTCGACTCGCTCGACGAGGTCGAACGCACCTCCATCGACTTCTACGCCGCGATCCGGAGCCTGTACCGTCAGCACCGCGGCGACGAAATCCGCGACCAGGAGCTGCCTCCTTTGCCACCGATCCTCGACATCACCCAGGAGGAGGTTCCACCGATCCCCGACATCACCCAGGAGGAGGTCGGGCCCAAGGGGGACGAGGAGATCTCGCTTCGGGTGCCAGAGTCATTCGAGGAGGTCGTCGCGCGCCTCTGGGAGCCTTACTGAGGTAGGCCAATGGGACTCAAGCGGCCTTTTCTTTCAGCGGCCCTTGCGGTGCTCCTCCTTGTGGCCCCCGACCTAGAGGCC
>JBHICW010000094.1:0-7363 GCA_046759785.1 Alphaproteobacteria bacterium | reverse complement strand
TAGCCATAAGGAGACGTTAGCGGGGTTCGGGGCACGCCTTAAATCTTGGGGCGTTGATCTGGGGCTGCCATTTGCTCAAGCGCTCCGGAGAGCACTAGGACGCCCACCGCGAACTCGCGGCCTTCGAGGCGAATTAAGCGCCTTCCGGCAACATGGTCGTTGGCGTGCGTGCGTAGGATCACCACGGCGATCTGGTGGACACCGACCGCCCACTCGAAAAGGCACCTTGACCCGCCCCCATACCCAGCCAATCCTGTGCCTGTACTTCGAAGAACCTAAACCCGCGCCCGACTGCGCGTGCCGGTCTGGGGAAGCACCAGACTGGCTGGTCGGTGATCAGAAACGGGACCGGGATTGGCTGCGAAAGATACGGTTCAAAGAACACCTGTACGACCCGGACCATCCCGAGTATGTCCCCTGACTGTTTCGCGCAAGCCGCATCAGCGGCGGTCAGACGGTCGAGAGGTCGAATGAACCGACGTGATTCCGACGAGGGGTCGAAATACAATGCTTTTCAATTCCCCGGTTATCCGGGGAAACTCGGTTTCGTCCGGCTCACTATTCTTACCCGTAGAGCGACCTGGCATTGGGAGGCGACGCCATGAAAACCATCATCGAGCCATTCCGCATCAAATCGGTCGAGGCGATTAGAATGACCACCCGCGAAGAGAGGGAGCGATGTATCGAAGAAGTGAATTACAACCTCTTTGCGCTCGCCGCCGAAAACGTAATGATCGATCTGCTTACCGATTCGGGCACATCCAGCATGAGTGCGCAGCAATGGGCCGCTATCATGCGAGGAGATGAATCGTATGCGGGAAGCCCTTCCTTCGGCCGGTTTGAGGCGGCGGTGCGACGCCTCATGCCGTTCAAGCACGTCATTCCTACCCATCAGGGACGGGCCGCCGAAAGAATCTTGTTTTCGGTGGTGACGACGGCTGGCCAATTCGTTCCTAACAACACGCACTTCGATACGACACGGGCCAATATCGAGGCGCAGGGTGCGCTACCGGTAGATCTGGTGATTGAAGAAGCGCAGCATCCGGACGTGGAGCATCCTTTCAAAGGCAACATGGACGTAGAGCGTCTGGAGAAGTTCATCAAAAAAAAGGGACGGGAACATATACCGCTTTGCATGATGACGGTGACCAACAACTCCGGCGGTGGCCAACCCGTTTCGATGGAAAACATTCGCCAGACGAAAGAGGTATGCGATCGGTATGGCATCCCGTTGTTCATCGATGCCTGCCGGTTTGCAGAAAATGCCTATTTCATCAAGCTGCGGGAACCCGGTTATCAGGGCAAATCCGTCGTCAAAATCGTGCAGGAAATGTTCTCCTATGCCGACGGCTGCACCATGAGCGCCAAAAAGGACGGACTGGCCAATATGGGTGGCTGGCTGGCGTTGAACAATGACGCGTGGGAGGCGGAGTGTCGGAATTTGCTCATTCTAACTGAAGGTTTCCCCACCTACGGCGGATTGGCCGGCCGGGACCTCGAAGCGATTGCGGTGGGGCTTGAGGAAGTTGTCCACGAGGAATACTTAAAGTATCGCGTTGCTTCCACCCAGTACGTCGGCAAGCATTTAATCGAGGGCGGGGTGCCGATCGTGCGCCCTGTGGGTGGACATGCGGTGTACCTCGATGCCCGCGCTATTTTACCCCACATCCCGCTACTGGAATATCCTGGTCAGTCGCTAGCTGTGGAAATTTACGTACATGGCGGTATTCGGGGCTGCGAAATTGGTACGGTCATGTTCGGGCGAAAAGCTGACGGTACCGAAGAACCGACAAGCATGGATCTCGTACGCTTGGCCATTCCACGCCGGGTGTATACACAAAGCCATATGGATTACGTCTTGGAGGTCGTCCTAGAGGTATTTGAACGCAGTGGGCGCATGAAGGGAATGAAAATCACGTGGGAACCACCGGCTTTGCGTCACTTCACGGCTAAGTTTGCATATGTAGATTGAAATCACGCGTAGTGAATTTTCGGGGATGGGACAACCACCACCCTGTCGGTCGTGTTCCTCGCCGCGAGCCCGGGTCACACTCAGGTAGGCGAGATATCGTACCCTTTTCCGAGCACGCCAGAATCTTCAGGATTGGCACTTGTTCGGATAGAAATCCAGCGTCACGAATGTCCGGCTTGGGTCACGAGCGGACGTTGACCCATCGAGTACTCTTTCCACTGCAAGTGCATTTATGAGTACACGTCGTAGTCCTTTGCCGCATTCCCCCCGCCCGCGCCCGCTCCCGGAGCGCTTGGCCGAACGGGCGGCTCCGGCCTACCGTGCGCGCGGCCTGGCCGGCGTCTTGCGCCGAGGCGGAGGCTTCGGCGCCGCGTCGACCATGATGACAGGCTTGTACTCGGCCGCCGCGTCCTCGAGCCACAGCCACAGATACTCGGCGAAGCTGCGGTCGACGTAGAGGTCGAAGGTGGGAAGCTCGTCCGTCTGGTGGAGGATCACCTGCGCCTTGGCCACGGCGCTCTGGGCACAGCGGCCCGGGCCGAAGACGCGCAGGTGGAGGTCGAGTGAGCAGCCCTTCATGAGGACGTCCCTGGCCCTCGGCCCGCTCACGCGGATGACCGTGCGCGCCTCGCTCACGTCGGTCACCGCGGCGTGCCGGCCTTGAAGGGCTCGTTCGAGCTTCGCTGCGACCCGCCCCTCCTCCCCGGGCGGCGTCGCGATGAGCCACTCGTCGGGGCCGAGCCACAGGGCATCGAGGTTCCTGGCACCGGTGACGGCGTTGGCCTCCACCGGCACCTCGAAGCCCAGCGCGCTCTGCACCGCCGCCCGGAAGCCTTCGTCCTCTGCCTTCCCGCGCAGGTTCACCTTGCCCGTGAACCGACGCTCGGAGAGCACGAGGTCGGCGTCCCCCGGGTCCACCACGGCGCGGGCGTCGAGATGGAGGTGCGCTAAGGGGCTCTGCCGGAGGTAGGTCTCAGGCACGGAGGCGCTCCCCTTCGGGGTCGAGGAACCTGGGGTCGGTCACCTTCGCTCGCCACCGCACCTCCTCGGACCACGCGGTCACCGCCTCGCCATGGCGCGCGCGCCCACGCTTCAAGAGCGCAAGGGCGATGGACCGGCCGAGATTGGGGCTGAAGTAGCTGGAGGTGACGTGTCCGCCCATCGGCATAGGCGGAGAAGGTTTCACCTCGTCGACGATCTGCGCGCCTTCGGGCAACACCTGGTTCGGCTCCTCAGTGAGAAGACCGACGAGCTGCTTGCGGTCCTCCCTGGCCGTGTCGCTGCGGCTCAACGACCGCCTGCCCAAGAAGTCCTTCTTCGTCTTGCCGATCAGCCACGCCATGCCGAGGTCGACCGGGGTGACCGTGCCGTCGGTGTCCTGGCCCACGATGACGTAGCCTTTCTCCGCCCTCAAGACGTGCATGCCCTGGGTGCCGTAGGGGGTGATGTCGTACTTCTCCCCGGCCGTCATGAGCGCCTGCCACAGGGCCATGCCATAGCTCGCCTGGACGTTGATCTCATAGGCGAGCTCGCCGCTGAAGCTCACCCGAAAGACGCGCGCCGGGAGGCCCGCGACCGTCCCCTCGCGCCACGACATGAAAGGGAAGGCCTCGCGCTCCAAGTCGATGTCGGTGCACAGCTCGGAAAGCAGGCGGCGGGCGTTCGGCCCGACGATCGCCACCGTCGCCCACCGGGTGGTCACCGAGGTGAGATAGACCTCAAGCTCCGGCCACTCGGTCTGGAGCCACATTTCGAGCCACGCGAGCACCCGCGCCGCGCCGCCCGTGGTCGTGGACATCAGGTAGTGGTGCTCGCCGATCCGCGAGGTGACGCCGTCGTCGAACAGCATGCCGTCCTCGCCGAGCATCAGGCCGTACCGACAGCGCCCGATCTCGAGCTTGTCCCAGGCGTTGGTGTAAACGCGGTTCAGGAGCTCCACCGCGTCCCGGCCCCGGAGGCCGATCTTGCCGAGCGTGGAGGCGTCGACGATTCCGAGGCTCGTGCGCGTGGCCAGGACCTCCCGGCGGACCGCGTCCTCCTCGCTTTCACCCTCCCGCGGATAGCAGAAGGGGCGCTTCCACTGGCCCACATCCTCGAAGACCGCGCCGGCCTTCTCGTGCCAGCGATGGATCGGCGTCTTGCGGACGGGGTCGAAGAACTCGTCCACGTCCCGTCCGGCGAGGGTGCCGTAACCCACCGAGGTATAGGGCGGCCGGAAGGTGGTCGTACCGATGTCCGGGATGTCGGCGGCCACCACCCGAGCGAGGATCGCGAGGGCGTTGATGTTGCCGGTCTTTCCCTGGTCGGTCCCCATGCCGAGCGTGGTGTACCGCTTGACATGCTCGATCGAGCGGTACCCCTCGCGCGCGGCGAGCGCGATGTCGGCGGCGGCGACGTCGTTCTGAAAGTCGACGAAGCTCTTCGCGGCCGCTCCCCGCCGCTGGCTCGGGATCTCGAAGAGCGGGCGGAGGGGCTCCTCGTTGGGCACCGCGACCTTGGGCGCGCCGGGTGGCTTCCCGTTGCCGAAACCGGCGTCGCGCGCCGCCCCCGCACCGGCAGCCAAGCCCTGAGCAAGGCAGTCGGCCAGCCGGAAGGCTCCGCGCGCGGCGCCGGCGGACCGCTCCGCCTGCCGGGAGGTGCCGGGGACGAAGCAGGCGAGCGTCGGGTCGAACTCGAGCTTGCCGCCCGACTGGGAGAACAGGTGGGCGGTGGGATTCCAGCCGCCTGAGACGCAGACGAGATCGCACGCGATCCGGCGCTCGCCGCCGTCCACCCCGTCCCCCGCCTCGTTGAGGCGCATCACCTCAATGGCGCGGACGTGCTTCGCGCCCTCGGTCGCGACGATCCCGTGGCCGCCGAGGACCTCGATCCCCCGTTCGCGCGCCCGTGTCGCCAGCGGACCCTGGGGGCTCACCCTCATGTCCACGACGGCGGCGACCGCCACCCCGCCCTCGGCGAGGTCAAGCGCCGCTTGGTAGGCGCTGTCGTTGTTGGTGAACACGACGGCGCGGGAGCCGGGCCTCACCCCGTACCGGTTGAGGTAGGTCCGGGCGGCGGAGGCGAGCATGATCCCGGGGCGGTCGTTGTCGGCGAAGACCGGGGGCCGCTCGATCGCGCCGGCGGCGAGAACCACCTGCTTCGCCCGCACCCTCCACAGGCGCTGGCGCGGCAGGCCGTCGCCCGCGCCGTGCCCGAGGTGGTCGCTCACCCGCTCGACGATGCCCAAGTTGTTGTGGTCGTAGTAGCCGAACACGGTGCTGCGGCTCAAAAGGCGGACCTCCTCCATCGCCTGGAGCTCGGCGAGCGTGGCCTCCACCCAGGCGAGCGCGGGCTCATCACCGATTTCGGCCCGGTCACCAAGAAGGTCGCCGCCGAACTCGTGCTGCTCGTCGGCCACGAGGACACGGGCCCCGGCGCGACCCGCGGCCAGCGCTGCGGCGAGCCCCGTGGGGCCGCCGCCGACGACCAGAACGTCGCAGTGGCCGTGGCGCTTCTCGTAACGGTCCGGGTCCTTCTCCGTCGGCGCCTTCCCCAGCCCCGCGGCCCGCCGGATGAAATACTCGTACGTGCGCCACACGCGCCTCGGCCACAGGAAGGTCTTGTAGTAGAAGCCGGCAGGCAGAAGCCGGGCCACCCGGCTGTTGATCGCCCAGAGGTCGACGTCGACGCTCGGCCAGCAGTTGACGCTCGCGGCCGTGAGGCCGTCGAAGAGCTCCACCTGCGTCGCCCGGAGGTTGGGTTCGGTGTAAGCGCCGGTGCCGAGCTGGACCAGCGCGTTGGGCTCCTCGCCTCCCGCGCCTAAGACGCCCCGGGGCCGGTGGTACTTGAAGCTGCGCCCGACCAGCATGACCCCGTTGGCGAGGAGCGCGGAGGCGAGCGTGTCGCCCGCGTAGCCCTCGTAGCGGCGGCCGTTAAAGGTGAACCAAAGCGGTCGACTGCGGTCGACGCGGCCGCCTTGCGCGAGACGATGGCGCTGGTCGGTCAACCCGGCTCCCCCGGCGGCGGCTCATCCATCTTGTAAACCGCCTTGATGTCGTGGGTCACGGTGTCCCGCTCCACGTTGAACCAGCGGCGACAGCCGAGGTTGTGGAACCACCGCTCCCGATGGCGGCCCTTCGGATTCTTGCGCATGAAGAGGTAATCGGCCCACTCCTCGTCGGAGAGCGCGTCCGGGTCCTTGGGTCGGACGATGTGCGCCTCACCGCCGCAGGAGAACTCGCCCTCGTCCCGGGGACCGCACCACGGACAGGGGATAAGCAGCATGGCCGGGCCGTCTCAGTGCGCCACCCCGGCGGCGCCGTGCTCGTCGATGAGGTAGCCGCTCGTGAACCGCTCGAGGGTGAAGCCCTCGTTCAGGGGGTGCGGGCGGTCCTCGGCGATCGTGTACGCGAACACCCAGCCCGAGCCCGGAGTCGCCTTAAACCCGCCGGTCCCCCAGCCGCAGTTGAAGTACAAGCCGTACACCGGCATCTTGCCGACGATGGGGCTCGCGTCGGGGCACACGTCGACGATGCCGCCCCACTGGCGCAGCATCTTGAGGCGGCTGACGATGGGGAACAGCTCGATGACCGCCGCCATCATGTTCTCAATCACCGGCAGGCTGCCCCGCTGGGCGTAGGAGTTGAAGGCGTCGATCCCGGCGCCCATCACGAGCTCCCCCCTGTCGGACTGGCTTACGTAGACGTGGACCAGGCCCGACATGATGACCGTGTGAAGCACCGGCTTGATCGGCTCGGAGACCAGGGCCTGGAGCGGGTGGCTCTCGATCGGCAGTCGGATTCCGGCCATGGCGGCGAGCACGCTCGAGTGACCGGCGACCGCCACCCCAACCTTCTTCGCCTTGATGATGCCCGTCGTCGTCTCCACCCCTTCGACCCGGCCGCCGTTGCGGCGGATGCCCGTGACCTCGCAGTTCTGGATGATGTCGACGCCGAGCCCGTCGGCGCCGCGGGCAAAGCCCCAGGCGACGGCGTCGTGGCGGGCGACCCCACCGCGCCGCTGCAGGGAAGCACCTAAGACGGGATAACGCGACTTCGGCGAGGTGTTGAGGATCGGCACGAAGTCCTTCACCTGGGCCGCGGTGAGGATGTCGGAGTGGATACCGTTGAGGCGGATCGCGTTGATCCTCCGTCGCAAGGCCTGCCATTCGTGGTGGGTGTGGATCAGGTTCAGCACCCCACGCTGGCTGAACATGACGTTGAAGTTGAGCTCCTGGCTCAGGCTCTCCCACAGTATTAGCGACTTCTCGTAAAGGTGGGCGCTCTCGTCCCACAGGTAGTTCGACCGCACGATGGTCGTGTTGCGGCCGGTGTTGCCGCCGCCGAGCCAGCCCTTCTCGAGCACCGCGACGTTGGTGATCCCGTGCTCCTTGGCGAGGTAGTAGGCGGTGGC
>JBHICW010000093.1:0-7376 GCA_046759785.1 Alphaproteobacteria bacterium | reverse complement strand
GGTCGGGCTTGGGGAGGAAGCTTCGGGCCCGGCAGCACCACCTTCGGCCTCTTTCGGATCTGAACCCTCGGCGATAGCACCCTGCACGAGGGCAATGGCCGCGGGGCTGTCCCACTCGGCCGGACCGACGACCCGGCCCAGCTCATAGCCCCGGCGGTCCAAAAGCACGGTCGTCGGCAGCCCGACGACCCGGAAGGCCTGAACCGAGCGCATGGTGGGATCAACGTAGAGCTTCAGGTTGGTCAGGTTGAGCTGCTCGAAGAACGCCTCCACCTGCGGCCCACCACCCCGGTCTACCGAGAGGGCCACGACCTCGAAGTCGGGCCCGCCGAGTTCCGCTTGGAGCCGGTCCAGCGTCGGCATCTCCCGGCGACAGGGCGGGCACCATGTCGCCCAGAAGTTAAGGAGGACAACCTTGCCGCGGAAGTCGGCGAGACCCAGCGGACTCCACCCGCCTTCCCAGAACCGCACCTCGGGCGCCGGGCTTGGCGTCGCAAGCGGCGTGAAGGCAAAGCCGGGGATCTCGGGCGCTGTCGGCCCGACCAGGGTGTCGGGCGCCACTGGCCCCACGATCACCTCGGGGGGGCGGTCGACCGGCCGCAGAAGGGCGTAGGCCGCAATCGCGGCGAGCATCGCCAGGATGGCCGTCACCGCCAGCGCCGCCCGCCGACGACCTGACCTCGGACGCTGTCTCGGCGACGCGGGTGGGGCAGAGCTCACCGGCGAAGCTTCTCGATGAGCGGCAGGATCGTCTGCCGCCAGGCCTCGGGCGTCACCGGCCCGATGTGCTTGTGGGCGATCCGTCCCTCCTGATCGACGACGAACGTCTCCGGCACGCCGTACACGCCCCAATCGATCCCGACCCGGCCGTCCCTGTCTGCACCGGTTCGCGTGTACGGATCGCCCAGCTTGTCGAGCCAGCGGGCCGCGTCCTCCGGTTGATCCTTGTAATTGAGGCCGTGGATCGGAACCAGGCCCTTTCGGCTCACTTCCATGAAAAGGGGATGCTCGACCCGGCAGGCCACGCACCACGAGGCGAAGACATTGACCAGCGACACCTTTCCCTTGAGGTCCTCACTTGACAAGCCCAGCTCCCTCCCCTTCACGGGAGGGAGATCAAAGCGTGGAGCCGATTTGCCGATCAGGACCGAGGGGATGACCTGGGAATCGATCGTCACCCCGATCCCGAGAGCCGCGGCCACGGCCGCGAAAACGAGCACCGGAAGCAGGAAGATCAGCCGTCGGCTCGCCGGCTTGCGGGTCTCCGCCTCGACCGTGTTCTCCGCCGTCATTCGCTCTCCTGCCGCTGCCCACCAATCCACTATGGTGGGGCCGGTTGGGGAAAGGTCAACCCCGGGCGGAGCAGGCCCTTCGCCGGCGCCCCCTGGCGCCCGCTCTATTCGGTGGCGCTCGAAGCCCCGGTGGCGCGCCGCGGCCCCTCCGCCGCCAGCCTGCGCACGAACCTTTCGAGGCGGTTGCACGCCTCCTGCAACAGGTCGAGGGGGGCGGAAAGGGACCACCGCACATAGCCCTCGCCGCTCGGGCCGAAACCGTCCATGGGCAAGACCGACAGGCCCTCCTCCTCCAGCAGGCGGACGGCGAACGCGGCGCTTGAGACGCCGGTGGATCTCACGTCCACCATCAGGAACATCGATCCTTCCGGGCGCGGGCAGCCGAGAAGCGGCATCCGGTTGACCCGATCCACCACAAGGTCGCGGCGCTCGCGAAACGCGCGGCGCATCGCCTTGACCTCCTCAAAGTCCCGGCTCACGGCGGTGACGGCGGCGTCCTGGATGAACGGGGGCACGCCATACAGCATGCATAGGGCGAAGTTGGCCAGGTGGACGGGCAGTTTTCCCGGCGCGATCGCCCAGCCCAGGCGCCAGCCCGCCATGGCGTGGGACTTGGACAGGCTGTCCACAACCACCGTACGCGCGGCCATGCCCGGAAGGACGGCGGGGCTCAGGTGCGGCCGCTCGTAGGTGAGGGTGGCGTAGACCTCGTCCGACACGAGCCACAGGTCGTGGCGGCGGCACACCTCGGCCACGCCCTCGAGCTCCTCCCGCGACAGCACGGCACCGGTAGGATTGTGCGGCGTGTTCAAGAGCACGACCCGGCTCTGCGGCGTCATCGCTGCGGCAAGGTCGCGCGCCTCCAGGTGAAACCCGCGTTCGCCTTTGAGCGGCACGTTAACGAGACGTGCGCCCGTCGCCCCGACCACCGCCTCATAGGTGACGTACATCGGCTCGGGCACCACCACCTCGTCGCCGGGACCGGCCAGGCACATAATGGAACTGAACAGGGCGCATTGGGCCCCGGACATGACCACCACCCGATCCGGGTCCACATTCTGACCCGTCAACCGGCTCCACCGCGCGGCGATGGCCCGTCTCAGCGGCAGGATCCCTTCCATCGCCGTATAGTGAGTCCGCCCCGCTCTCAAGGCGTCCACCGCCGTGTCCACGATCGGCCGCGGGGTGTCGAAATCGGGGTCGCCGATGGAGAGGAAGATCACGTCGCGCCCCTCTTCGGCCAGCTCGACCGCCCGGAAGTGAACGTCCCAGGCGCGCGAGCCCTTGCCCGCGATTCGCTCAACCAGCGGGGCGTACCGCATCGGCGGAACTTTGGGGCCCGGCCGCCCCGGCAGGCCGCGGACGGTCACCCAAGCCGGCCGAGGCCGGCGCGTCACAAGCCACCATCGCTCTCCTTCTCCCCTTGCCGGACGTCAATGAAAGGAGCACTCGGCGGCTCCGGGAACGGCCGGCGAAGACGGCGGGACCGCCCCGGGGCATCGGGCTCGACCCGACCGACCTTGCCGCCCGCCCGGACTATCCCACGGAGGGCCTTGCCCGACAAGTCGCCGCCTGACACATTGGTCGGGGAACTGGCGCCGCCGCCCCGGGCGGCGGCGACCTAGCCAAGGCGGGAAGAGGCTGGCGATGTTGGACGACGATGTTTGCTACATGTCGGCGCGCGAGGTGGTCACGCACTTCAAGACGCGCAAGCTGTCGCCGAGGGAGTTCATGGAGGCGGTGATCGCTCGTTCAGAGAAAGTTGGCCCGAAGGTCAACGCCTACACGCACACGTCCTTTGACCGCGCACTCGAGCGGGCGAAGGGGGCGGAGGCGAAGTACACAAAGACCAGCGCGCGGCTCGGCCGGCTCGAGGGGCTACCCGTGGTCATCAAGGACCTCCACCCCATCAAGGGAGAAATCACGACCAGCGGTTCGAAGCTTTTCGCCGACCATCGGGACACGTTCACCCTCGCGCACATCGAGCGACTGTTCCGCGCCGGCGCCATCCTGCTCGCGCGCACCACGACGCCGGAGTTCGGCGCCGCCGCCATTTGTCACAGCCCGCTGTGGGGGGTGACCCGCAATCCCTGGAACCTCGACTACAGTCCCGGCGGCTCCTCGGGTGGGGCAGCCGCCGCGGTCGCCATCGGCATGGCGCCGCTCGCCGACGGCTCGGACTACGGGGGCTCCATCCGCATCCCCGCCTCCTGTTGCGGCGTTTTCGGTTACAAACCGCCGTACGGGCGCAATCCCCGGCCGGCCCCGTGGAACCTCGACCCTTACGGCCACTATGGCCCGATCACCCGCACCGTCGCCGATGGGGCGCTCATGCAGAACGTGATGTCCGGGATCGACCCCCGCGACATCGCCACCCTGCGGCAAAGGGTCACGATTCCCGAGCGCCTCGAAGGCATCGAGGGCTGGCGGATCGCCTTCTCGATCGATCTCGGCTACTTCGAGGTGGACGAGGAGGTGCAGAGGAACACGCGCGCGGCCGTGGAGGTGTTCCGCGACCTCGGTTGCGAGGTGGAAGAGGTGGACCTCGGCTGGACGTCCGCGAGTCTCGCCGCCTTCGATGCCCACAGCGGCGCCTATTTCGCGGCGAAGATGGCCCAGTACCTGCCGCGCGGGCGCTACGACATGTCCAACTACGCCTGCGCCGTCGTCGAGGCCGGCGCGCGGGTGAGCACCGCGGCCTTCTATGACGCCCTCGCGGTCCAGGCCGAGATGTACGACCGCCTGGGCCCCCTGCTCGGGCGGTACAACGTCCTCCTCTGCCCGACGACCGCGGTGGCAGGGGTGCCGGCAGAGCACTCGCCGCTGGATTCGGACTTCCGCATCAACGGCAAGCGGGTCCCGGCCCACCTCCAGTGGGTGATGACCTACCCGTTCAATATGCTGAGCCAGTGCCCGGTGGCGACGGTGCCGACCGGCTTCGCCGCCTCGGGCGTGGCGACGGGCCTCCAGATCGTGGGGCGAAGCTACGACGACGTAAGCGTGTTCCGCGCCGCCGCCGCTTACGAGCGTGCGCGCCCCTGGCTGGACAAGCCGGACAGTCGCCCGCGCCTCTAAGGCCGAGCGAGTGCCGCCGGCCGAAAGAGGTCACACGCCGGAGCCAGGACCCCGGCGGCGCGGAACATGCCATCCGTCCGGGTCCGCGTCCTTTACTCGGGTGGCAGCAGGACGACCGATTCCGCCGGCCAGGTAAGCCAGACCGTGCGCTCGCCGCCGCCGATGTCCTCACCGAGGACCGGCTTCGCGTTCTGGCTCGCCACCGCGATCGGCTGATCGAGGCCTGGCACCTGGACGTAGAAGTGGCTGCGATCGCCGAGGTAGGCGGCCGTGCCCATCGTCCCCTGGACGACGTTATACCGGGCGTCGGGGCGTTCGCTCGCCAGCGCGACCTTCTCGGGGCGGATCGCGATGGTCACCGCCGCGCCGGCGCTGACGAACGAACTGTTCACCTTCGCCCGCACGTCTCCCAAGGGTCCAGCGTCGATCGCCGCGTCCTCGCCTTTCACGCTCCGAACCGCGCCGCTGAAGAAGTTCATCGTGCCGATGAAGTCGGCGACCTCGCGGCTGTTCGGCGCCTCGTACGTCCCTGTCGGGGTGTCCACCTGGAGGACCTTGCCGCTCGACATGACGGCGATGCGGTCCGACATGGTGAGCGCCTCCTCCTGGTCGTGCGTGACGTAGATGAAGGTGATGCCGACCGTCTGCTGGAGGGCCCTGAGCTCGAGCTGCATCTGCTCCCTGAGCTTCTTGTCGAGGGCGCCTAAGGGCTCGTCGAGGAGCAGGACCTTGGGCTGCTTGACCAACGCCCGGGCCAGGGCTACCCGCTGCCGCTGGCCGCCGGAGAGCTGGTCCGCCCGGCGCGGACCGAAGCCGGGCAGCCTGATCATCGCCAAGGCCTCCTCGACCTTGGCGTCGAGTTCCGCCCTCGACAGCTTCGCTCTCCTGAGGCCGTAAACGATGTTCCCGCGCACGTCCAGGTGCGGGAAGATGGCGTAGTTCTGGAAGACCATGTTGAGCGGGCGTTCGTGCGCCGGAATCCCCGCCAACGGCTGGCCGTCGAGAAAGACCTCGCCTCGGGTCGGGGTCTCGAAGCCGGCCAGCATCCTCAGGAGCGTCGTCTTGCCGCAGCCGGACGGACCCAGGAGCGAGAAGAACTCGCCGCGGCGGATGCTCAGGGTGACATCGTCGACCGCACGCACGGGACCGAAGCGCTTGGAAACATTTCGGATTGAAATGAACCCTCGCTCGGCGTTCATTCTTCACACCCCTCTCGACGTCTTGATCTGCACGCCGCGCCGGCGCACCCATTCGGCGAAGGTGACCACGCAGAACGAAACGATCAGGATCGCAGCACCCAGCGCCAAGACCGACGGCAGCCTATTGGGAAACCTGAGCTGGCTCCAGATGTAGATCGGGAGGGTCGCCTCGTTGCCGGCGAGGAAGAAGGCGAGGATAAACTCGTCGAACGATTCCGTGAAGGTGAGCAGAAGGCTCGCCACCACCCCCGGCAGAGCGAGGGGAAACGTCACGCGCCAGAAGGTGGTCCAGGCGTTCTCGCCAAGGTCCAGCGAGGCTTCCTCGAGGTTCTTGTCGAACCCTTCGAGCCGCGAGATCATCACCAGCATCGCGAGAGGCACGGAGATCAACGTGTGCGCCACCCCGATGGTGAAGAGCGAGAGGGGAACGCCCATGAAGTTGGCAAGCACCAGGAGGGCGATGCCTAAGATGATCCCCGGAATTACCAGCGGTATCAGGATGAAGCCCACCACTGGGCCCTTCCCGGGCATTCGATAGCGGGTTACCGCCTTCGCGGCCAGGGTCCCGAAGATGGTGCTCACCACCGAGACCACGCTCGCGACCTTGAGGCTGTTTACGAGGGCGTCAATGAGCGCCGGGGTCGTCGTCAGCTGCTCGTACCACTGGAGCGTAAAGCCCTTGAGTGGGAACGCGATATAAATGCTGTCGTTGAACGAGAAGAGGGGCAGGAACATCACCGGCACATACAGGAACGCGAGGTACGCGGCGGCGTAGACGACGAGCGGGCTCACGCGCCGCTGGCTGACGAGGACGTTGCTCATGCCCGCTTGAACCTCCTGCGCCCGACGAGCCACAGGAAGGCGCACACCAGGAGGGTGATGATGATGATCGATATGATGGAGAGTGCCGCACCCATCGGCCAGTTGTTCGCCTTCCCGAACTGCGACTGGATGATATTGCCGATCATGATCCCCGTCGTGCCGCCGACGAGCGTCGGCGTCACGTAGTCGCCCACCGTCGGGATAAAGACCAACAGCCCCGAGGCGATCACCCCGGGCATCGACAGCGGCAGGGTCACGCGCACGAAACGCGCCACCGACCCGTCGCCGAGGTCGGTCGCGGCCTCGAGCAGCGAACGGTCGATCTTCTCGAGCGAGACATAGATCGGCAGGAGCGCCCAGGGCGCCCAGGCGTGGGCCAGGGTGATGACCACCGCCGACGGGTTGTAAAGAAGGAATCCTAGCGGCTCGTCGACGAGCCCAAGGACTGCGAGCCCCGAATTGATGACACCATTGTAGCCGAGAATGATCTTCCACGCGAAGACGCGCAGCAGGTAGCTCGTCCAGAACGGGACCGTCATCAGGATGATCCACAACATCTTGTGTTTGGTCACCTTGAAGGCGACGAAGTACGCCATGGGATAGGCGAGTACTATCGTCGCCAAGGTGACCAACAGCGAGATCAGGATCGATTTCCTCAGCAGCCACGGATAGATGAGCTTCTGGAAGAAGGCGATGTAATTGTCCAGGGTGAAGACGCGCTGGATGTCGACGTAGGTCTGCGACCAGAAGCTGAAGGCGATGAGAATGCCGAGCGGGAGGCACATCGCCAGCACCATGACGCCGAGCGTCGGCGACATCAGCGAGTAGCCGCGGACCGGCTCGTAACGGAGGAAGAAGGCTCTAAGCCGCCACCCCGGCCCCGGCTTCGGGGCTTCGACCGCGGGCGCAATCTCGGCGGCCTCGGCTACGGCATCGGCCTGGCGTTTCACGGCCTCGGTCATACCCTCAAGTCCTCCCTGCTCGCCGA
>JBHICW010000092.1:0-7480 GCA_046759785.1 Alphaproteobacteria bacterium | reverse complement strand
AAGGGCCGCCGCCGGTAACGACAGACCCAAACCGACCCGCGGGCTAGGCAGTCAGCTGCTGCCCAGGGACTCCCAGAACTCGACGTTGGTCCCTTCGAGGAACCTGTCGTGGCGCGCCTCCAGGCAGCGGCGAAGGCTGTAGATGAACCCGGCCTCGACGTCTGCTTGGCAGCTCTTATACATCTCCTGGGCCGTCGCCAGGCCGCTCTCGCTCATCGCATCCTTAGCCAGAGGCTCGACCGTCTCCTCCCACAGGGACTCCCGCCGCGACGCACTCACGCGGCCCTGCGCGGGAAGCGCATTGATGAGCCGGCCGGTCACCCGAGCGGCGTCCGCCGCGCCCCCGGGCTGCTCCAAGAAGCGCTCGGCCGCGATCCTGAGGGGCCCGGTGGCGAGGGCGATCTCCGCCGCCGTCTGCGGGTCCGGATCGCCCGCCTCCTCGACCGGGACGAGCGATGCACGCGGGCCCACCGCAACCATCGCAGCCGTCGCGCCCAACGCGTCGAGCGTGTGCTGCGGCAGGCTGATGGTCACGCTATAGGGCCCGCCGTTGCTGGCAAAGCTCAAATATTCCTCGCCGGGAAGGCTCACCGTGCCGCCGTCGCGCGTGGAGAGCACAAGCGTGATCCCCTCGCCCCCGACAGGGCGGTAGCTCGTGCCTTTGTCAGCCACGTCACGCGCGGCCTGAAGGCAAAAGGCGCTGAAGTAAGCGGCACACTTCTCCCCGTCGCAGACCAACGGCTGAGGCTCGTTCATCGCCATGAGGCCCAGGATCTGGGGCGCCGAGAAAGCCCCGGTCGAGGAAACGACGAGGGCGAGACCGGCCCCGGCAAGTGTGAGCGGAATGCGCATAGCGAGATCCCCTCCGGTTTGGTTACCGCCACCGTGGCTTGAGGGCGATCCCTCGCCCCGCATTCGGCGGCCGTGCCCACAAAGGCCCGCCAGCCACGCTTCGCCGGCGGAAGCGCAACGAACACTCCCGAATCGAGCATCCCACCGCTCAACCGGCCGGTCAATGGGGTTCTCCTCCACCGGGCCTCAAGGGTGGCCGTCGGAGGGCGTCAGGCGTTCACGAAACCGCGACGTCACCCTCGGCCTCCTATCCCACCCCGAGCACAACCCGGAGGACCGCATACTCAATGCGCAGTTCACGCCGTAACGCGGTTCAGGCCGCCCTCGCCAGGTCGAGCTGGCACCAAATCGCGTTCAGCGCCGCAACGAGGTCGGCCATCATCTCGTCCGCGTGCAGCGGCGACGGCGTTATTCGCAGGCGCTCGGTACCGCGCGCCACCGTCGGGTAGTTGATCGGCTGGATATAAATGCCATAGTCGGCCAAAAGCATGTCGGTGACCCGCTTGCATTTCACCGGATCACCGACCAACACGGGCACGATGTGGGTCTCCGACGGCATTACCGGCAGCCCGGCGTCCAGGAGCAGCCGCTTCAGCGTCGCGGCCCGCTCCTGGTGGCGCTCGCGCTCGACCGAACTCGTCTTGAGGTGGCGCACAGCGGCGAGCGCCCCGGCGGCGAGCGCCGGCGGCAAGGCGGTTGTGAAGATGAACGCCGAGGCGAAGCTGCGTACGGCGTCGACGATTGCCAGCGAGCCGGCAATGTATCCGCCCAGCACGCCGAAGGCCTTAGCCAGCGTGCCGTTGATCACGGTAAGCCGGTCCATCAGCCCGAGCTGCTCGGCGATACCGCCGCCGCGCGGCCCATAGAGGCCGACGGCGTGTACCTCGTCGAGGTAGGTCATCGCGCCGTATCGCTCGGCCACGTCGCAGATCTCGGCGATTGGCGCGATATCACCGTCCATCGAGTAGACCGACTCGAAGGCGGCGAGCTTCGGCGCGTCGGGGTCGACATCCCGCATGAGCTGCTCGAGGTGCGCCGGGTCGTTGTGTCGAAAGATGCGTTTCTCGGCGCGGCTGTGGCGGATCCCGTCGATCATCGAGGCGTGGTTGAGGGCGTCGGAGAACAAGACGCAGCCAGGCAGCATCGACGCCAGCGTGCTGAGCGCCGCAAGATTGGCGACGTAGCCCGAGGTGAACACGAGCGCCGCCGGCTTGCCATGCAGGTCGGCGAGCTCGCGTTCGAGTAGCACCAGCGGGTGCGAGGTACCCGAAATATTACGTGTGCCGCCGGCACCGGCTCCGTACTCGGCGATCGCCTCCGTCATCGCCTCAAGCACGACGGGATGCTGTCCCATACCGAGATAGTCATTGCTACACCACACGATAACGTCGCGCGCGCCCGACAGCCTGTAGTTGGCAGCGAGCGGAAACCGACCGGCATGGCGCGCAAGTTCCGCGAAAGTCCGGTAACGCCCCTCCCCTTTCAGACCGGCTACCGTGTCGGCGAAGAACCGTTCGTAATCCATGCCGCGTCCTCCTCGCGTTCGCGGCGGCACCCGCCGCGGCCCTTCGATCGCCTGCGTAGCTTAACCGAAAAACGGTTCACAAACTTGACTAAGATCAATTCGTTCATCAACACCGTCGCGCGAGGATTTAGCCTCCTCGCTGGCAAACGAGCATCGCTCCCGCAGGGGGGCACCGCGCGGTAAGATCGCGGGACTTTCGGCGAAAGGAAAGGGTCGTGACTGCGGGTTAACTTTGCACGCCCACCATCGAGCTCAAGCGGCGCGATATCAGGCCGTGCCGCACCCGCAACAGCGGCACCGACTACGTCATCACCTTCCGTAGCGACCCCCGCGCGCGCAACGAACACTTCCAAATCCAGCATCCCACCGGTTCACCACCCGGTCAACCGCGGATTTCGCCCGCCATGGGCGGCGCCAGGGCGAGGCCGGCGCCCCGCTTGACAAGTGCACCGGAACCAGACCAAGTGGTCTCTGCGTCAACCGCGACTCATGAAGGGCTGCGGCGGGGATGCCGACTGGGGGGTTGCCGCTGAGCGGCCTCGTCGACATCGACCGGGCATCCACCGCTGGCGACGAGACGGGGCAGGAGATCCATGGACCTTTATGATCTCGGCGATCGCCCGCCTGTTGGGGAAATTCCGGCCAGGATGCACGCCTTTACCGTGCGCCAGGACCGGTTCGGCCAGCCGCGCGACGCCTGGCGGCGTGAAGTCATTCCTACGCCCCGGCTCGGCCCCCGGGAGGTGCTCGTCTACGTCATGGCCACCGGAATCAATTACAACAACGTGTGGGCCGCTTTGGGCCACCCAGTCGATGTCATCGCCGAGCGCCAGAAAAAGGGCGAGCCCGAGGACTTTCACGCCGGCGGCAGCGATTGTTCCGGGATCGTCTGGGCGGCGGGCGAGCAGGTCACCAACATAAAGCCCGGCGACGAGGTAGTCGTGCACAGCGGCTGGTGGGATCCCGACGATCCATGGGTGCTATCGGGCCGCGACCCGATGTTGGCGGAGAGCACGCTTATCTGGGGCTATCAGACCAACTACGGCAGCTACTGCCAGTTCGCCCGCGCCCAAGCCCACCAGTGCCTGCCCAAGCCCAAGCACCTGACCTGGGAGGAGGCGGGATGTTACCTGCTGTGCGCATCCACCGCGTATCGCATGCTGATGGGCTGGCCACCCAACACGGTCGAGCCAGGCGACGTGGTGCTCGTGTGGGGCGCCGGCGGCGGCCTTGGCAGCATGGCTCTTGAGATCGTCGCCGCCCACGGGGGCCGCCCGGTGGCGGTCGTCTCGAACGACGACAAGCGCGAGTTCTGCCTCAACCATGGGGCGGTCGGGGTCATCAACCGCAACGACTTCTCACATTGGGGCAAGATGCCCGACACCGACGACCCGGGATACCGCGAGTGGGTGAAGGGTGTCCGCGCCTTCGGCAAGGCGATTTGGGAAGCGGTCGGGGACAGGGCCAACCCTGGGATCGTCTTCGAGCATCCCGGCGAAGCGACCCTGCCGACCTCGTGCTTCGTGTGTGCGACCGGCGGCATGGTCGTGATCTGCGCCGGGACGACCGGCTATGACGTCACCCTCGATCTCCGTTACCACTGGATGCGGCAGAAGCGCCTGCAGGGAAGCCATCTCTCGAACGACGACCAGGCGGCGACCGCAAACCGTCTGGTGGCGGAGGGCAAGATCGACCCCTGTTTGTCGCGCACCTTTTCGTTTGACGAGATCGGCGAGGCGCATCAGCTGATGCTCGAGAACCGGCACCCTTGCGGCAATATGGCGGCGCTAGTCAACGCAACCGAGCCCGGCCAAGGGGTGTCATAGGCCGACGACTATTGGCGACGCTGTGGTCGCCGGTCGCCGGACAGGGCCGCCATCCTCGTGGCGGCCCCATGATCGGGACGGACTCGCTCACGGCTCCGGCCGCTGATGCGGGAGCGAGGGGGTTGCGTTTGAAGGCGTCCGATTTGTTCGTCCGCTGCCTCGAGGCGGAAGGCGTCACCCACATCTTCGGCGTTCCGGGCGAAGAGAACGCCGATCTCATGATGTCGCTCGTCGACAGCCGGATCGAGTTCGTGCTGTGCCGGCACGAGCAGGCCGCCGCCTTCATGGCGGACGCCTACGGCCGGCTTACCGGGAAAGCCGGGGTTTGCCTCGGGACCCTGGGCCCCGGGGCGACCAACCTGGTCACGGGTGTGGCGGACGCGAACATGGACCGTTCGCCCGTGGTCACGATCATCGGTCAGGGCAGCACCGAGCGTCTCCACAAGGAAAGTCATCAGGCCATCGACGCAATCGGCATGTATCGGCCGATCACCAAGTGGGCGCAACCGATTTACCGCGCCGCCAACATCCCCGAGGTCGTGCGCAAGGGGTTCAAGCTGGCGGAGGCGGAAAAACCCGGCGCGGCCGTGATCGAGCTGCCCGAGGACGTGGCCGAACAGGAGATCAACGCCCAGCCCCTGGACGTCACCAAGACGCGGCGCCCCGCCGCCGATCACAAGGCGGTCAGGCGCGCCGTCGACATCATCGCCGAGGCCAAGAACCCCATCATGCTCGCCGGCAACGGCGCCATCCGCAAGCGCGCGGCCAAACAGCTCCGACGCTTCGCGCACAAGACGGGGATCGGCGTGGTGAACACCTTCATGGGTAAGGGCGCGATGCCGCGAAGCGACGAACATTGCCTGTGCACCCTGGGCCTCCAGGCGCGCGACTACATCAACTTCGCCCTCGACGAGGCCGACGTCGTCATCGCGGTGGGCTACGACCTCGTCGAGTACAGCCCCTCCCATTGGAACAAGCATGGGGATAAGCAGATCGTCCACATCGACTTCCTGTCCGCGGAGATCGACTCGGCCTACCCCGTCGTCGTCGATGTCGTCTCGGACGTCGCCGACGCCCTGTGGCAGATCAACGAGGAGATCAACCACCGGTTCGAGGGCCGGCTCCCCCTGTTCGACGTCGGCACGCGGGCGAACTTGAGACGGACGATCCTGGACGACCTCGGCCGCGAGAAGGACGACGCCTCCTTCCCAATGAAGCCCCAGAAGGTGATCTGGGACGCCCGCGAGTTCCTCGGACCTTCCGACATCCTGATCTCGGATGTCGGCGCCCACAAGATGTGGGTCGCCCGTTACTACCAGTGCGACGAGCCCAACACCTGCCTCATCTCCAACGGCTTCTGCTCGATGGGATTCGCGCTTCCCGGCTCGATCGGAGCGAAGATCGCGTTCCCCGACCGCCGGGTGCTGTCGATCAACGGCGACGCGGGGTTCCTCATGAACGTCCAGGACCTCGAGACGGCGGTGCGGCTGAAGCTCAACGTGGTGGCGATGATCTGGGCGGACTGCGAGTACGGCCTCATCAAGTGGAAGCAGCAGGCCGCCTTCGGTGGCCGCCATTCGGACCTCAGCTTCAACAACCCGGACTTTGAACTCCTCGCCAGGGCGTTTGGCATGTGGGGCCGTACGCTCACCGCCGCCGACGAGCTCAGACCCGCACTGGAGGAGGCGTTCATCCAGCAAGGCCCCGCCATCATCGCGGTGCCCATCGACTACGGCGAGAACGTGAAGCTCACCAAGCGCCTCGGCGAGCTCGCCTTCGCCATCTGAACCGCGCCCGAGGCGGGGCTCCCGCCTCGCCGCCGGGGTTGAGGTCCGGCGGCGTCGGCGAAAGGCGCAGCGCGGGTCGGCGGCCGGGAGGCGAGCGACCGTCGATGTCTACACCGGGTGCCGGTCTGCAGTAGGCTATGTGCCGACGCCGGCGCCCAGGCCGGCGCGCAAATCCTTCCGCGAGCGCGAAACGTTCCTCCAATCCTGGCTGGTGAGCAGGCGGCGGGCGATCTCCGGCATCGAGCGATCGTCGAGGTTGGCGAAGGCGAAGCGCAGGTAGTCCTCCTGATCCGGGCCGAACATGCTCCCCGGCAGGCAGAGGAGGTTCTCCTCATGCGCCAGCCGACGCGCCACGTCTATCGCCGGCACCCCGGCGAAGGGGTGGCGGACGTAGGCAAAGTGGGCGCCCATGCTGACCGCGTCATAGGCCAGCCCGGGCGCACGAAAAGCGGCGCGAAGGGAGGCCGCCCGCCGGGCGATCGTCTCCCGCTTTCCGCGCTGCCAGGCGTCCAGGTTGTCGAGCCCGAACAGCGCCGCGTCCTGCCCGATCCGAGGCGCGCAGATCTGCACGCAGTCCATGACCTTCGCGACCTCCGCGACGAACGCCGCGTCCGCCACCATGGCGCCCACCCGGTAGCCGCTCAAGGAGTAGACCTTCGAGAAGCTGTAAAGGTGGATCAGCGTCCCGGGCCAGTCGCGCCGGCGGAACAGCCGGTGAGGGGCGCGACCGTCCGGGAGAAAGTCCTTGTAGACCTCGTCGAGGATGAGCGCGACGCCGTGCTCGCGGGCGAGCTCGTCGAAGGCCGCAAGCACGTCCGGAGGGTAGATGGCGCCTGTGGGATTGTTCGGGGTGACCAGGACGATGGCTTTCGTCCGCGCCGTGATCAACGCCCGCGCGGTCTCGGGGTCGGGGACGCCGCCGCGCTCCGGTTGGAAGGGCAGCAACGCGACCCGGATGCCCAGCATGTCGAGGGTCATCCTGTGATTGAAGTAGTAGGGCAGCGCGAGGATCACATCGTCGCCGGCTTCGGCCAGGGCCACGATGGCGACGACGAACGCCTGGTTGCAGCCGGCCGTGATGCATACCTGGTCCGGCCTTACCTCGCCCCCGTAGGTCTCGCCAACCTGACGGGCGAGGGCGGCGCGCAACGGCGGAATGCCCGCGATCTCGGTGTAGCGGGCCGTCTCCGGCTTGCGCACCCGCCGCGCGAGGTAGGCAGTCAAGGCGGAGGCCGGCGGATAGGCCGGGACCGCCTGCGCCACGTCGATGAGGGGCTTGTCCTCGGGAAAGGTCCGACCGGAGATCCAGCCGTGCGCCTCGGCGATGGGCGGAAAGGCGACGGCGCCCACCAAGCTGTTCGTACGGAATGTCATCGTGCCCCCCTTGGCTGGTCCCACGCTGGCTTGTTCTGCGGGGATGATTCCCTTGGGCCCCGCGCGCCGTCAAGCGCGCCGGACTTTGCCGCGGCGGCCGAGGAGGTGGTAGGGCG
>JBHICW010000091.1:0-7517 GCA_046759785.1 Alphaproteobacteria bacterium | reverse complement strand
ACGGCAGGGTGAGCGGAAGTCGGCCGGGCGACGCAGCATGTCCCGAAAAGCACGCCGACTTACGCAGAAGAGTCCCTAGTTCACCGGATGCTCCCGGTAAAGCGAGATGCCGCGCAGGAGGTCGAGCGCGCGGGCGAGCTGATAGTCCTGCACGGACCCCGAGGGGGATTCGACGGCGGGGCCTCCTTCGTCGGCCCCCTCGCCCTCCTCGCCCGGAAGCCGGTTGCGCAAGTCCACCTCGCGCTGCATCGACGCCGCGTCGATCGGCTCGGGGAGGACCTGCTCGACCACGATGTCGGGCTCGATCCCCTTGGCCTGAATCGAGTGACCCGAGGGCGTATAGTAGAGGGCGGTCGTAAGCCGCATCGCCCCATGGCCCGCAAGCGGAATGATCGTCTGCACCGATCCCTTACCGAACGACGAGGTGCCCAGGAGGATCGCCCGCCGGTGGTCCTGCAGGGCCCCGGCCACGATCTCCGAGGCCGAGGCCGACCCGCCGTTGATGAGTACGACAATGGGCAGCCCCTGGGCAAGGTCACCGGGCCGCGCGTTGAACCGCTGGATGCTGTCCGCCCGGCGGCCGCGGGTGGAGACAATCTCCCCCTTGTCGAGGAAGGTGTCGGTGACGGCGACCGCCTGCTCGAGCAGCCCGCCCGGGTTGTTCCGGAGGTCGAGGATCACGCCCTCAATTCGGTCGTCCAGCTGCTGCTCGAGCTTCTGGAACTCGCGCTTGAGCCCCGGTGCCGTTTGCTCGTTGAAGGATGTGATGCGGAGATATGCCACGTTGGCCTCGATGCGCGACCGCACCGACTGGATCTTGATGATCGCGCGGGTGATCTTCACGTCGAACGGCTCGTCCAGCCCCTTGCGGCGCACCGTGAGCACGATGTCCGTGTCCACGAGTCCCCGCATGCGCTCTACCGCATCGCTCAAGGTGAGCCCTAGCACGGGCTCGCCGTCGAGATGCGTGATGAGGTCGCCAGGCTGAATCCCCGCCCGGAAGGCGGGGGTGTCGTCGATCGGCGAGACAACCTTCACAAGGCCGTTCTCCATCGTGACTTCGATGCCCAGGCCCCCGAACTCCCCCTTCGTATGAACCTTCATCTCCTCGAAGCTCTCGGCGTTGAGGTAACTGGAATGGGGGTCGAGCGAGGTCAGCATCCCGTTGATCGCGGACTCGATGAGCTCGCCGTCGCTTACCTCGTTCACATACTCGGCCCGGACGCGCTCGAAGACGTCGCCGAACAGGTTCAGCTGACGATAGGTTTCGGAACTGGCCGCCTGGCCCACCAATGGGACCGCCAGCAGAGCGACGGCCACCACCGCAACAAACACCATCCTACGCATTAGCCACTGACCTTCTTGTTGCCGGCCGCCAGCCATGGAAGCGGGTTGATCGGTTGGCCGTTGCGGCGCAGCTCGACGTAAAGTGTCGGATTGCCGTTCGTTCCCCGGCTCATGACGCCGACCGGCTCGCCGGCCAGCAACCACTGGCCGAGCACACTATCAATGCGAGAAAGGCCGGCTAGAATCGAATGATACCCTTGGCCGTGTTCGATGATCAAGAGTTGCCCATACTCGCGAAACCGACCTGCGAAGACGACCTGGCCGTCGTAGGTCGCCACGACCTGCGCGCCGGGAAGGGTCGCGATCACGATCCCCTTGCTCATCGTCTCGTCCTCTCGCGGCTCGCCGTAGAGGACCGTGACTCGCCCCCGGGCGGGCAGGGCGAGGGTCCCCCGGGCGGCGGTGAACGATCGCGACGTGAGCGCGCCGCCCCCCGGCGGCGGCTTCTGTGAGGGGATCGGCGGCGCAGCGGACATCCGGAGCCGTTCCAGGAGCTCCCGCAGAGTTCCGACCTCCTCGACCAGTTTGGATACGCGCGCGAGCGCCTGGCTATGCTCGTCGAGTGTGCGCTTCTGGAGCCCGGCCTTGCGGCGGAGAAGGGCCTCGATCCGCTTCCGCTCCTCAGTGAGGGCCGCGGCGGTGGCGGTGAGCCTTTCCCGCTCCGCCGTCACTTGCTGGTGCACCCCGGCGAGCGCCGCGAGTTCGATCCTGAGCGACCGCGCGCGCCCTTCGAGCTCGGGAACCACCGCTTTAAGCAGCAGCCCGGTCCGGATCGTGTCGACGAAGCTCGCCGGCATCGCGATGAGGGCCTCGGGAGGTCGCCGGCTGAGCCGTTGCAGAGCGCCGAGGGTGAGTGCTAGGTCCTGGTGCTGGTCCGTTAGGGCGGCCGTCATGGTCGCCTCGAGCTCTTCGAGCTCGTCGAGCCGGGCCTGCAGTGCCGATATCTCCTCCTCGCGCTCCTGCGCGGCCCGCGCCGCGGCGACCAGCTCGGTCCTGAGCTCCATGACTTCGCGGCCGAGCGCCGTCGCCTGCTCGTGCAAGGCGTGCTCCTCGGCGCGGGCTTCCTCGACGGCGCGTTCGACCGCCCTGAGCTTCTCGCCGGCGGTTTCGCTCTCGCCCGCTGAAGCCGCCCGGTCGGCCACGCCGAGCGCGAACACGAGCGCCACGGCGGCGGCGAAGCTGTCACACCGTCGCACGGCGCCGGAGGGCGGCCGGAGCGGCCTCGATCAACGACCCCCCCGTCATCTCGGCCGGCTGCGGCAGACGTAGCAGATCCAGCACCGTGGGAGCCACGTCGGCCAGGCGACCGTCGCGCACGGTCACCCGTGCGCCTTCGATACCCGCGAGCACGCACGGCACCGGGTTGGGGGTGTGCGCGGTGTGCGCCTGGTCGCGGGCGGTGTCGCGCATCCGCTCGGCGTTGCCGTGGTCGGCGGTGACGAGGAGCGCCCCGCCGGCCGTTTCCACGGCTTGCTTGAGCCGGCCGAGGCACGCGTCCACCGCCTCGATCGCCCGGATCGCGGCGGCGAAGTCGCCCGTGTGGCCCACCATGTCAGGGTTGGCGTAGTTGACGAGGATGAAATCGAACCGTCCCTCGCCTACGGCCGCCACCAGCCTGTCGGTCACCTCGAAGGCCGACATTTCGGGCTTGAGATCGTAGGTCGCCACCTTCGGCGAAGGGACCAGCACCCGCTCCTCCCCGGTGAAGGGCTCCTCGACCCCACCGTTGAAGAAGTAGGTGACGTGGGCGTACTTCTCCGTCTCGGCGATTCTGAGCTGCCTGAGCCCATGGCCGGCCAGCACGTCGCCGAGCACGCCCGCGAGCCTGGGCGGCGGGAAGAGGGCCGTCAAGAACCGGTCGAGTTCGACGGAGTAGGGGACCATGCCGCAGGCCGCGACAAACCGGATCCTGGGCCTGCGGTCGAAGGCCTGGAAGTCCGGGTCGAGGAGGGCCGTCAGGATCTGGCGGACCCGGTCGGCCCGGAAGTTAGCCATAACGAGCCCGTCTCCGTCCCGCATCCCAGCGTAGCCGCCGATGACGGTGGGGAGCACGAACTCGTCGGTGACGTCGCGTTCGTAGCTCTGGGCGACCGCCGCATCGGCCGAGGCCGCGCGCTTGCCCTGCGCCGAGACGATCGCTTCGTAAGCGCGCTCGGTGCGGTCCCAGCGCTTGTCGCGGTCCATCGCGTAATAGCGGCCGCTGACGGTGGCCACCTGCACCCGCTCGCCGGCCGCCGCCTTTTCGAAGCCGTCGAGGTACGCGCCGGCGCTCATGGGGGGTGTGTCCCGCCCGTCCAGGAAGGCGTGGACGGCGACCGTCACGCCTTCGGCGCTGAGAATCCGGGCGAGCGCCGCCAGGTGCTGTTGGTGGCTGTGGACGCCGCCCGGCGACATGAGCCCCATCAGGTGGCAGCGTCCGCCGCTCTTCTTGAGACGTGCGACGAGTTCGCCGAGGACGGGGTTGGACTTGAGACGGCCGTCGGCCACGGCGCGGTCGATGCGTGGCAGGTCCTGGAGAACGACGCGCCCGGCGCCGAGGCTCAGGTGGCCGACCTCGGAATCGCCCATCTGCCCCGCAGGCAGCCCGACCGCGTCGCCCGAGGCCGCGAGCAGGCCGTGGGGGCAGGTCGCCATCAGGCGGTCCCAGACCGGGGTGCGGGCGGCGCGAATCGCGTTGTCCCGGGAGTCGTCGCTCACACCCCACCCGTCGAGCACGCAGAGGACGACCGGGCGGGGACGGGAACTGGTCGTCATGCGCCCTTTATAACAGCTTGCCTGGAACGGCGGTAGCCCCGCCCCGGGGCGGCGGTTCCGATGTTGGCTGCGGGAGGCCCAAGGGGCCCGGGCCCTCAGTATGGCAGCGATCAGTCGCGGTCCCCCGAGCAACCTGGCGCCGCCGGGCGCAAGCCGGCCGGCTCAACCGCTAGCGACCCGCCGACGTCCCCGGCCGCGCCCCCTCCTCACCCTCGGGCAACGTCATCGCCCACATTTTCTCCAGGTTGTACAGAGCGCGGATCTCGGGGCGGAACAGGTGGACGATCACGTCGCCCACGTCGATGAGTACCCAGTCATACCGACTTGCGCCTTCCACGCCGAGGACGCGATGGCCGCTCGCCTTGAGCTTTTCCAGGAGTCTGTCGGTGAGAGCGCTGACCTGGCGCGCTGACCAGCCCGAGGCCATCACCATGTAGTCGGCGATGGTCGTCTTGCTGGCGAGGTCGATGACCACCATATCCTCCGCCTTGCCCTGTTCGAGACAGGCCGTGACGAGGCCAACGAGGGCGGAGGATCCGGGCGGGCTCTTGCGGCGTCTTCCGATCGCTTTCTCCTTGCTCTTCGGCGTCAGGCACGCCCCCGCGACGCGGCTCTGAGCGCCGTTCCCGAGGCGGGGTGGCACCGGCCGTGTAGAAACACCCAGGCGGGCGGAGCAAGGTCGGCCAGCCTCGGCGCCTCCCACGCGCCCAGACGCCACCGGGCAAAGCGACGGGCGGCTTTGCCGGCCAATGCCTGCTGAGCATACGGTGCGCGGTCGAAAATCGCAACGGGCATGGCGGCGAAGATGGCGGGCCAGTCGTGCCAGCGCGGGAGTTCGGCCAGCGCGTCGGCGCCCATGAGCCACACGAAGCGGACGCGCGGGAAGCGGCGCTTGAGCTCGGCCAGAGTGTCGGCCGTGTAGACGGTGCCCAACCGGCGTTCGAGGTCGGTCACCACGATCCGCGGGTGGCGGGCGACCTTGCGCCCGGCGGCCAGCCGTTCTTCCAGCGGCGCCATCCCCGTCGTCGGCTTGAGCGGACTCTGCGGCGAGACCAGCCACCACACCCGGTCGAGGTGCAAGCGCACGAGGGCGACCAGACTTACGTCACGGTGTCCGTCGTGGGCGGGATTGAACGAGCCGCCAAGGAGGCCGATGCGCTGTCCCGAGGGACCGAGGGCGCGGGGCGCCACCGACGTGGCTGCCATTAGGGACGCAACTGGCCGTCGCCCCGCACCACGTACTTGTAGCTGGTGAGCTGCTCGACCCCCACCGGCCCGCGCGCATGCAACTTGCTCGTGGAGATGCCGATCTCCGCCCCCATGCCGAACTCGCCGCCGTCCGCGAACTGGGTGGAGGCGTTGTGGAGGACGATGCTGCTGTCGATCTCCGCGAGGAACTTGGCGACCGTGGCCTCGTCGGAGGTGACGATCGAGTCCGTGTGGCGGGAGCCGTGGCGCGCGATGTGCGCGATCGCCTCGTCGACGCCGTCGACCACCTTCACCGACAGGATGGCGTCCAGGTACTCGGCGTTCCAATCCTCCGGCGTTGCCGGCCGCACCCGCCGGTCGACGGCCTGAACGTCGTTGTCCCCGCGGATCTCGCAGCCGGCCTCGAAGAGCGGCTCGAGGATCACGGGCAGGTACGCGGCGGCCACTCGTCGATCGACGAGCAAGGTCTCGGCGGCGCCGCAGACCCCGGTGCGCCGCATCTTGGCGTTGAAGACGATGTCGCGCGCCATTTCGACGTCGGCCGCCCCGTCCACGTAGACGTGGCAAATCCCCTCGAGGTGCCCCAGCACGGGGATGCGGGTTTCCGCCATCACCCGCTCGATCAGCGACTTGCCGCCGCGGGGCACGATGACGTCGATGCAGTCGTTCATCGCCAGCATGGCCCCGACGGCCGCGCGGTCGCGCGTGGGCACCATCTGGATCGTGCCCGAGGGCAGGTTTGCGGCCCCCAGGCCTTGCTGGAGGCAGGCCACGATCGCCGTCGAGGAGTGGAAGCTTTCCGACCCGCCGCGCAGGATCACTGCGTTCCCCGACTTCAGGCACAACCCGCCCGCGTCGGCGGTGACGTTCGGCCGCGACTCGTAGATCACGCCGATCACGCCGAGGGGAACCCGCACCCGCTGGATCTTGAGGCCGTTGGGTCGCGACCACTCCGCCATCACCTCGCCGACGGGGTCGGCATGCGCGACGATGTCCTCGAGCCCGCGGGCCATCGCCTCCACTCGCGCCTCATTGAGCGCCAGCCGGTCGAGCTTCGCCGCGCTGAGACCCTGGGTCTCCGCCACCGCCATGTCCTCGGCGTTGGCGGCGAGGATCACTTCGATATCCTGCCTGAGGGCACGGGCGGCCTCGCGGAGCGCCTTGTTCTTTGCGTCCGTCGGCGTGCGGGCGAGCACGGCGGCGGCCGCACGGGCCGCGCCGCCGAGCTCGGCTATTTCGACCCGGAGGTCACGAACGGGAGCGGTGAAAACTGCGGACATGCTCGCCTCCTCCCTCAGGTGAGCACCAGGTCGTCGCGGTGGATCATTTCGTCGCGGCCACGGTAGCCGAGAAGCATCTCGATTTCACGGCTTTTATGGCCGGCGATCTGGCGCCCGTCGGATGCCGAATAGGCCGTGAGCCCGCGGGCCACCTCGTTTCCGTCGGGACCCAACACCACCACCGCGTCGCCGCGCCCGAAGTCGCCCGACACGGCGATCACCCCTGCAGGCAGCAGGCTCTTGCCCGCCGTGAGGGCCTTCAGCGCGCCCTCATCGACGGTGATCGTTCCGGCGGGCCTTAGGGAGCCGGCGACCCAGTGCTTGCGGGCGGTGCGGGGGCTTGACGAGGCGACGAACCATGTGCACGGGCATCCATCCTCGATCGCCTTGAGCGGGTGCTGCTGCCGGCCATCGGCGATGACCATGTGGCAGCCCGCGCCAATGCTGACCCTGGCGGCCATCAGCTTGGTCACCATACCGCCCGAGCTATCCCCGGGGTGGGGCGTGCCCGCCATCGCCTCGATTTCGGGCGTGATGGCCTGCACCTCGGGGATCAGGCGCGCGTCCCCGGCCGAGCGCGGGTCGACCGTGTAGAGGCCGTCGATGTCGGACAGCAGGACCAAGACGTCGGCGCTGATCATCTGCGCCACCCGCGCGGCGAGCCGGTCGTTGTCACCGAAGCGGATCTCGGCCGTGGCGACGGTATCGTTCTCGTTGATGACCGGTACCGCGCCGACCTTGAGCAGCGTGTTGATGGTGCTGCGGGCGTTGAGGTGGCGACGTCGGTCCTCGGTGTCGTCGAGGGTGACCAAAACCTGGGCGACGGTGAGGTCGTGGCGCGCGAGCGTCGCATGATAGGCGTGGGCCAGCCGGATCTGGCCGCAGGCTGCGGCCGCCTGCTTCTCCTCCAGCTTGAGTTCGCGCGCC
>JBHICW010000090.1:0-7544 GCA_046759785.1 Alphaproteobacteria bacterium | reverse complement strand
GCGAAGCCCGCCAGAATCGACAAGGTGGTGTCCCGGTCGAAGTGATAGGCCTCCTCGATCTCCGGGACGTGCTCGCTCACCTGCGAGAAGGCGGGCGCCTCCATGTCGGTGTCGATCCCGAAGACTTGGCTGGCCGAGACCCGCATGTCCGGGCTACCTTCGGGCATGACGGGGAGATTGCCGTGCGAACTCGACAAGTCCATGAGGCGAAGTCCCTTGTCTCCTCCGGAAGAGGCGTCCCGCCTTGTGCGGTCAGGCGTGGTCGGCTGCGCCGCCCTGCCTCCTTACGAGACCTAGCACGAAGGTCTTCCGGTTCACAAGATGGTTCGCGCGACGCGTGAGGGAAGGGGCCTAGCCCCGCCGCCCACGAAGGAAGCGATACGCCTGGATGACGATCTTGAGCTTCTCCTCGTCCGCCTTGTCGCCCCCGTTCGCGTCCGGGTGGAATCGTTTGACCAGTTCCTTGAACCGCCGCTTGATGTCCTTGACCGTGACCGAAGGGTCAAGGTCCATGACCGAGAGCGCCTCGCGCTCGTTGCTCGCGACCGGCGCCACCGCGGCTCCTCCCTGGAAGCGTCCGTGGTCGCCGAATCGGGAGCGGTTGAACAGGCCGAAGCGGTCGTGGTCCCCTTCGGCGGTGAAGGTGCCGTTGAAGCTCGGCCGCGTTCCGATGCGCCAGGTGGGGCGGTGCCAGGTGAGGTCCGCTTGGCGGAAGCCGTCGATCTCCTCCGAGCTCATGCCGGCGAAGAAGTTCCACGCCGCGTTGTAAGCGCGCACGTGGTCGAGGCAGAACCAGTAATAGTGGCGGAGCTCGTCAGCCGAGATCGGAGCGGGATAACGACCTTCGCCGTTGCAGTCCGGATGGTCGCAGGTCCTCATCCCCAGATCGGCGGCCTCGTCAGGAAGGTGCACCGAATTTGCTCGCGAGCGAATCATGAGGCGAGTATGAAGGCTGTGCCGGCGGTTGACAAGTCGGCTCGGACCCGTCCTCAAGGGCACGGCTCGCAGGGAACGACGGGGCGGACGTCATGGGTGTAGCGGAAGCGATTCGGGTGAAGCTCGACGAGGCGCTGAGCCCGGTGAGGTTGAAGATCGTGGACGAATCCGACCGACACGCAGGACACAGCGGAGCGCGGCCGGAAGGGGAGACGCACTTCCGTGTGGAGATCGTGTCGGAGCGTTTCCGGGGGTTGGACCGGCTGGCCCGTCAGCGGTTGATTTACAGAACCCTCGCCGCGGAGCTTGCCGGCGGCGTCCACGCCCTGGCGCTCACGACGCGCACTCCGGAGGAGGACGCTGACCCCTAGGAGCCTGCCCGCGCAATCGTTTAGCCTGCAATATCTGGCCTCTTCTCGGGCCCGCGTGCCCTATATTGTGAAAGCGCGCGCGATTTTGCCTCATTCGGAAACACTCCTGGGCCCCCGTCCTCTCCCCGGGGAGAGCGCAATCGAAGGGCTTGGTCTGAAAATTGGATTGAAGGACGGCCAGGTTCGTATAGAATATGGACAACAATCTGTTACCTAAGGTTGTGCATGCCCAACTCGGGTCTCTCAAAAAGGCCATAAGCCATGCCAAGTTCGCTCATGAACAAGAACGTCGTCGTCAACGGCCGGCGCACAAGCGTGCGTCTGGAAGGTGAAATGTGGGACGCGCTGGGTGAGATCGCCCGCCGGGAGAGGTGCACGATCCACCACATCTGTTCGGACGTCGAGTCGCGGCGGAAAGCGTCCACCTTCGCCGCCGGGCTCAGGGTTTACATCATGTCGTACTACCGCGAGGCGGCAGACAGGGTGAGCCGTTTTCGCGAGGCGTCGCCTTGACCTCCCCGCGGTACGCGCTGCGGAAGCTCTACCTCTTGCTGTCGGTGAGGTCGGCTTCGATGTCCCAGAGGCCGGCTGCACGACGCTAGCCGAGGCACTCGATCCGCCGGGTGTGGAACGGCTTCTCGAGCCGGCACCACGCCCGACCCGGCCCAGCACAGATGACGAGGGGCGCAACGGCGGCAAGCAGCGCGCCGAACATCAGGCGCGGCGCCCCGCCGCCGGAGGCGGTCAATGTCCGCCGCCTGCCTCGGTCTTCGGCAGGGGGCTTATCCGAATGGCGGTGAGCTGGTTCCGCTGCCGGCGCAGAACCTCGAACCTGAAGCCATAGAAGACGAAGGCCTGGCCCGCTTCAGGGATCTGCTGGGCCTCGTGGATGACCAGGCCGGCGATCGTGGAGGCCGGCTCGTCGGGCAGGCGCCACTCGAACTCGCGGTTGAGATCCCGGACGGGCACGGTGCCGTCCACGGTGTAAGACCCGTCGGGGTTGGCGGTCACTCCGGGGACGGTGATGTCATGCTCGTCGGCGATATCGCCGACGATCTCCTCGAGGATGTCCTCGAGCGTAACCAGCCCCATGAGCGCGCCGTACTCGTCCACCACCAGGGCGAAATGGACGTGCCGCTGGCGGAAGGCGTGGAGCTGCTCGCGCAGAGGCGTCGATTCCGGGATGAACCAAGGCTCCGAGGCGAGCGCGACGACGTCGAGCGTGTCCAGGTCCTCCTTGTGGGTGCGAAGGGCGTGCAGGAGGTCCTTCGCGTGCAGAATGCCGACGATGTTGTCGGGCTCGTTCCGCCAGAGGGGAATGCGGGTGTAGGGGCTGTCGAGCACCTGGTCGACGATACGCGAGGGTGGATCGTCCGCATTCACGACCACCATGTTCTTCCGGTGGGTCACGACGCGGCTCACCTCCACGTCGGCAAGGTCCAGGATGCTGTCCAGCATGTCGCGCTCGTCCTTGACCATCGTGCCCTCGCGCGCATGGAGGTCGAGCGCCCCCCTGAGCTCCTTCTGGGGTGAGAGAAGACCCTTCTCGCGGGAGACGTCTGCGCCCAAGAGCCCAAGCGTCGTGCTCACCACACTCTGCACGGCCATGGTGATGGGCGAGAGGAGAGCGGTAAAGACCCGCATCCCCGGGGCGACCGCGAGTGCCGCCCTGTCGGCGTTGCGGATGGCGTAGGTCTTGGGCAGCACCTCGGCGAAGACCAGCACGAGTATGGTCATCACCACGGTCGCATACGCGACACCGGCCTTGCCGAAGAAGCCGATGAGGATGCTCGTGGCGAGGGCCGACGCGAGGATGTTGACCGCGTTGTTGCCGAGCAGGATCGCGCCGATGAGGCGTTCCCGGTCCTCGATGAGGCGGCTTGCGAGCTTCGCTCGGCGGTTGCCCTCGAGCTCCAGCTGGTGAATGCGCGGGCGCGAGGCGGCGGTGAGCGCGGTCTCGGACCCGGAGAAGAAGCCAGAGAGAAAGATCAGGATGACGATCGCGAGGATCGAGAACGCCAGGGCCGCTTCCATGGCCTAGCAGCACTCCGCCGGGCGCGGCGGCAAAGAGGCGTCCCCCGCCGTCCACGCGCGGTCCGCAGGTTCGCTTGCAAGCGTTATGCTATGACACCGATCCCCCGTCAAGGCCGCCTCCCCGGCGCCAATCCGGCGGCGGATCCTGAGCGGGAGGACGGTCATATCGCCGAGGACCGTCGCTTTCACCCTCGTAGGCCGCGGCACACGGCGGGTTCCCGAGCTAGCCCGCGAGGCACGCCTCGAGGAGGCGGAGAACCTCCTCGGGCGGCACGTCGCGGCTCAAGAAAGCCTGCCCGATACCGCGCGTGAGCACGAAGGCCACCCGATCCTCCTGCACCTTCTTGTCCTCGGCCATATGGTCGAGGATGGCGTGGACCTCCCACCCCGCGCCCGGGATGGCCTTGGGGCTGGTGGGTAGGCCCACCGCCTCGAGGTGTCGGCGCACGCGCCAGGCCTCTTCGGCGGCGCACAAATCGAGCCGCACCGATAGTTCGAACGCCAGGACCAAGCCGATGGCGACCGCCTCGCCGTGGAGCAGCCGGTCGCCGTCGTAACCGGTCGCCGCCTCGAGCGCGTGGGCGAAGGTGTGGCCCAGGTTGAGGAGGGCGCGGCGACCGGCCTCGCGCTCGTCGGCCGCGACCACACGCGCCTTGGCCGTGCAGCTTGCGAGCACGGCGTGGCGCAACGCTGGCGCCTCCCCGTCGCACACCGCCTTGCCGTTCTCTTCCAGCCAGGCGAAGAACGGCGCGTCGCCGATGAGCCCGTACTTCACGACCTCGGCGTAGCCGGCCCGAAGTTCGCGCCGGGGCAGCGTAGCGAGGACCCCGACGTCCGCCAGCACCAGCCGCGGCTGGTGGAACGTTCCTACCAAGTTCTTCCCGTGGCGCGTGTTGATCCCGGTCTTCCCTCCGACGGCGCTGTCCGCTTGGGCGAGCAACGTGGTGGGGACCTGGACGTACGCGACCCCCCGCCGGAGGACGCTGGCGGCAAAGCCGGTAAGGTCGCCGACGACGCCGCCGCCGAAGGCGACCACCGTGTCGCCGCGCTCGATCCCGGCGTCGAGCAGATCGTCAATCAAGCGCTCGAAATGCACGAAGTCCTTGGTCCGCTCGCCCGGGGGTAGGACGATCTCAAGGTGCTCGAGTCGGGCCTTGACGAGCCCGGCCTTGAGCGCCGGCAGGTGGAGACGTGCCACCGTCTCGTCGGTGACGACGACAACGCGGGGGCGGACCACGAGCGGAGCGATCAGGGCGCCGGCCTCGGCGATCAGTCCCTCGGCGACGAGAATCTCGTAGCTCCGGGGCCCGAGTTCGACCCTGAGCCGGCCCGCTTCCGCGTTCGCCGACTGCGGCTGGACCGATCCTTTCACGACGAGGCTTCGGCCGCGCTGCGCCCCCCGCGGCGCCGCTCCCCACTGGCGAAGTCGGCGAGTGCCTCGACGATCCGTACCACGACAGCCTCGTGCGGCCCGGCGCCGCTGTCGACGATGATGTCGGCCTCGGCATAGACGGGGTAGCGCGTCTCGATCAGGCCCTTGAGGATCTCGCGCGGGTCCCCGTCCTTGAGCAGCGGTCGGTTCTTGCGGCGGGCGACCCGCTCGGCCAGCACGTCCAGCTCCACCCGCAGCCAGACCGAGATGGCTTTCTCCCGAATGCGGGCCTGGGTCTCGAGGTCCATGAACGCTCCGCCGCCGGTGGCCAGCACGTGTTGCCGCTGTTCGAGCAGCCGGGCGATCACGCGGCGCTCCCCGGCGCGGAAGGCCGCTTCGCCGTGGCGGTCGAAGATGTCGGGGATCGAGCAGCCGGCGGCGGCCGCGATCTCCGCGTCCGCGTCGATGAAGGGGAGGTTCAGGCGGGCCGCGAGCCGCCGGCCGACGGCGGACTTCCCGGCGCCCATGAGGCCGACGAGCACGATCGTCCTGTCCACCGGCGGCGGCTCGGTCGGGCTCATGGCTTGCCAGGCTCTCCTAGGCGGCATAAAGGCCCGGTTGAATCGCCCCGGACCAACCGATAAACTGCCGTCGAATCGCCATAAATCGACTGTAACACAAGTGTCTAACCCTGTCGCAACCGCGTCTCCCACCCGGGCATGGGTCGCCTGTCGCAGATCCTAATCCTCTTCGTGGTGTCGGTCGTCCTGGGGCTCGGCGTGTTTCTCATGACCTGGGACATCCCGCCGCCGACGGCGACAGTCGAACGCGTTCTTCCCGATGAGCACTTTCCGAAATAGGGCGGCGGCGCTGGCGGCACTCGTCGCGACGTGGCTGCTCGTTGGGCCGGCCGCAGCCCAGCTCGGGAGCCCGCTCAACATCATTCCCGAGATGCCGGAGCCGGCCGAACCCGAGGCCGAGGAGGCGGCCGAGGAAACGTTTGAGGGGGCGCCGTCCGCTGAGTCGCCCCCGGGCGCGCCTGCTCCGGCGACCGGGGTCGAGATCGGGGTGCTCGAGGCGGTTGATCTCGACACCATCGGGCTGCTCGCCGGGGACGAGGGCGGCTTCGGAATGGACATGTGGCGGGGGACGAGCAGGGCGGTTGTAGAAACCTTGCTCCCGCGCCTGCCGGCGGGTACGACCTCCGCGGCCGTGAACGGTCTGATGCGGCGCCTGCTGCTGTCGACCGCCACGCCGCCGGAGGGCCCCGCGAACGCTGATCTCCTGAGCCTGAGGACGGAGCGCTTGACGGCGATGGGCGACAGTTTCGCGGTCGGCCAGCTCATGAGGGCGGCGTCCGTGCGCCCGACCGACGGCACCCTCGCGCGGGCGCTCGTCGACGGCTTGCTGCTCGGCGCCGACAACGCGCGGGCCTGTCCACAGATCCGTAAATGGGTCAGGCAGTTTGACGATCCGTACTGGCAGAAGGCCTTGATCTTTTGCCAAGCCCTCGCCAACGAGCACGCGGCCACCGCCCTCGGGATCGAACTCCTGCGCGAGAGCGGCACACCCGTCGACCCGGCGTTCGCGACCCTGGTCCTCGCCGTCGGGGGTGACCGGGAGGCGCGTCTGACCAGCTTGCCCAACCCGACGGCCTTGCACGTCGCGATGCTGCGTGCGGCCCGCCTGCCAGTGCCCGCGGACACGGTGGAGACAGCGGGCCCCGGAGTCCTGCGCGCCGTGGCCTCGGCCGCGAAGGCTCCTGCGGAGCTCCGTCTCAGGGCCGCCGAACGAGCCGAGATGATGGGTGCGTTGACCCCGGAGGCGGTGGCCGAACTCTATGGAAGCGTGCCGTTCACGCCCGAGGAACTCGCCAATCCCTTGGCCCGGACGCAGGAGGACCAAGGGCCGCTCGCCCGGGCCTTGCTGTATCAGGCGAGCCAGGTCCAGGTCGTCCCCACCGCCCGGGCCGAGGCGCTGCAGAAGGCTCTGGGGGTTGCGCGCGAGGCCGGTGGCTTTGGCGCGTTCGCCACGGCGGCCCGTGTGCACCTGCCGGCGCTGGTCGAGATGCGGCCGTCGCCCGAGCTCGTCTGGTTTGCCGGCGATGCGGCGCGGGCGCTTCTCGCGACCGGCGAGTTCGAGGCGGCGCTGGGGTGGCTGCGCCTGGCCGAGGCGCAGGGCAACGTGAACGCGGAGGCGGCGGCCGCGGCGACGGCGCTCTGGCCGCTGGTGAAGGTCGCCGACACCGCCGGCACGCTTCCCTGGGACGAGGCGCAGGTGACGGCTTGGTGGGAGGCCCAGCGCGACCTCGCCGAGCCCGAGCGCCGCGCGCGCGGGGCGTTGCTGCTGGCGCTCTTCTCCGCCCTCGGCGAGGAGGTGAGCGGGCCGACCCTTACCGCGCTTCTGGAAGGCCCTCTTCTCGACTGGACCGAGGCTCCCAACCCCGGTCTTTGGTCTGCTTTGACCGGAGCGGTCGAGAAGGGCCGGGTGGGCGAGACCGTCCTGTTGAGCCTGCTCGCGCTGGACCGACGCGGCCCCGGGCACACGAGCCCGCTCGCCTTAGGCGCGGTGGTCGGCTCCCTTGGCAAGGTCGGGCTCGGGGCCGAAGCGCGGGCGCTGGCGGTGGAGGCGATCCTGGCCCGTGGCCTCTAGGACACTGTCATATAGGTCGGCGTGCCCGTTCAGATATGTCTTGTCACCCGGCGAAATCCCCCTCACCCTCCCGTCGTCGCCTGCGGCGCCGCGGGGCCCCTCTCCCTCAATTCGGGAGAGAGGGTCAGAGTGAGGGGGCGCCGACGTATCCCTTTCCTTTGCGACGAGGCACGAGAGAG
>JBHICW010000089.1:0-7549 GCA_046759785.1 Alphaproteobacteria bacterium | reverse complement strand
CCGGCCGCCCCCACCGCCGACCGACCCGGGCACGCCTGCCGTCCCCTTCGCGGTCTCGATGGAAAGCGCCCGCCGGCGGGGAAGCCGCCGACCGGGTCCCTAATCGGCGGTCGAGGTCCCGTCGGGCGCCATGAAAGAATTCCGTTGCGCCGCCCCCGGCGGCGCCGTTATGAGGAGCGGGGCGGAGCCGAGCGTGGCGCGAGGGCGAGGGCGGCGTGGCGGTGCTTCTGGATGACGGTCGCCCGATGAGGACGGTGCTGAGGCGGGCGTACCGGATCGCGGTGGGCCGCGATCGGTTCGTGCGCTCTTCCCGGGTGCCAACCGGGCTCGTCGGCAAGGTCCTTGCCGGCCTGTTCGCGGGCGCGCTCGTCTTCACCTCGGCCTGGGCGCTGGGGGCGGCCGAGGACATGAGGTTCTTTCGCATCGGCACGGGCGGCACCGCCGGCACCTATTACCCCATCGCCGGCCTCATCGCCAACGCCATCAGCAACCCGCCGGGCTCACGTCCCTGCGAGAAGGGCGGCAGTTGCGGCGTGCCGGGGCTGGTGGCGTTTGTCCAGTCGTCGAACGGCTCGGTGGCGAACGTCGACGCAGTGGGGGCGGGCACGCTTGAGTCCGGCTTCTCGCAGGCCGACGTGGCCTTCTGGGCGTACACCGGCACCGGCATTTACGAGGGTGAGGGGCGGATCGACAACCTGCGCGTCATCGCCAACCTCTACCCTGAAAGCGTCCATCTCGTCGTCCGCAAGGACGCCGGCATAGCCTCGATCGCCGACCTCGAGGGCAAGCGCGTGTCGCTGGACGAGCCCGGCTCCGGCACCTTGGTCGACGCCCGCATTATCCTGGCGGCCTTTGGCGTCAGCGAGGGGGCCGTCGAGGCGGAGTACATCAAGCCCGGCGCGGCCATCGCGAAGATGAAGGCGGGCGAGCTCGACGCCTTCTTCATCGTCGCCGGCTATCCCACGGGTTCGGTCGCTGAACTGGCGTCCACGTTCGGGGTGAATCTCGTCTCGATCGAAGGCCCCGCGGCTGCCGGAATCCGCCGGAACCACGCCTTCTTCGCCGAGGACACGATCCCCGCCGGCACTTACGAAGGCATCGGGGAGACCACGACCCTGAGCGTCGGGGCGCAGTGGGTCGTCGCCGCCGAGATCGACGACGAGCTCGTGTACGGCATCACGCGGGCGCTCTGGCACCCGAACACCCGAAAGCTGCTCGATTCGGGTCACGCCAAGGGCCGCGATATCCGGCTGGAAAACGCACTCGACGGGGTAGCGGTGCCTCTCCATCCCGGCGCTGCCCAGTTCTACACGGAGGCCGGGCTTCTCGATTAGGGGTGTGCCGGTGCCCCGGGGCGGCGCGCGGGCCTCGGCTCGGGCGCCGATATGTCGACGCCGGCCGCGCCCAGCCGCTCGAGGACCGGTTCGGAGAGCACGTAGGGCACCTCGCGGACGACACGCTGATTGAAGACGTTCTGCAGCACGAACAGCCCGATGAAGCAGACGAGCCCGGCGATGATCGGAGCCAGCACCCAGCCGGCGCCGATCCCACCGAGCACCCTCCAGCGGATCCCCCGGCCACCCTTTAAGAGCGCGATGCCAAGCACCGCGCCGACGACGGCCTGTGAGCTCGAGACCGGGACCAGCGGAATGGTGGGAAGCCCCTGGGAGGCGAGGAAGCTCTCCAGCCGCTCCGAGGCAAATAGGAGCAGGACGATAGAGTGGGCAACCACGATGACCCAGGCGGCCACGGGGGACAGCGGAACGAGCCCGCCACCGACGGTGAGCATGACCCTCTTCGAGTAAGTGAACACGCCGACGGCGATGGCCAGCGCCCCGAGCAGGAAGAGCTGCTGCGCCGAGGCGAAGGTCGCGAGACCGAATACGCTGAAGTCGGTGAAGGGAGAGGCGGGCACGAAGACCCCCATCACGTTGGCGATGTTGTTCGCGCCGAGGCTGTAGGCGCCGAACGCACCGGCAACGATGAGTCCCAGCCTGGTGTACGCGTCGGTCCTCAAGATGTGGAGCTTGGCCGTGCTCAAGAGTCGGGTGACCAGCTTGAACAGGGCCATGGAAAACACCGCGGCGAGCACCGGGCATAGGACCCAGGTCGACAGGATCGTGGCGAGGGTGTCGCGGTCGGTCACCGTCCCGGTGAACAGGTTCCATCCGATGATCCCGCCGACGATGGCCTGGGTCGTGGACACGGGCAGGCCGGACTTCGTCATCATGTACACGGCAAGGGCCGCCGACAGGGCAACCATGAAGGAACCGGGCAGCGCGTTCACCGCGCCCAGGCGGCCCAGGGTGTGGGCGGGGCCCGCCCCACTGATGACGGCGCCCAGGACGACGAAAATGCTGCAGATGACGGCCGCCGTCGTGAAGCGCACCATGCGCGTCCCGACCGCCGTGCCGAAGACGTTGGCAGCGTCGTTGGCGCCCAGCGACCAGCCGAGGAACAGGCCGCTGGTGAGAAAGAACAGGACCGCGATGTCCATCGCCGGGCCGGGCGGCCTAGACGGTGCGCTTGATGGTGTAGATGGCCAGCCGGTCGGCGACGTCCTCGGCCATGTCCGCGAGGTTGTCGATGTGCTCCGCGAAGTAACGGAGGTGGGCCTTGTGGGCGAGCGGCAGGTCCGAACCGAAGATCGTGCGCTTCAGCTTCGTGCTCACCTTGTCGGCTTCCTTCTCGTAGAACATGACCTTGTGCATGTGGTCGCCGACGGCCTCGATGTTCCGGAAAAAGGCCCGCGCGGCCAGGACGAGGGATTCGACCGCCTCGACCGCGATGTCGGTGAGCTCCAGATAGTCCCTGCCGAGTTCGGGGGGGATGTCGGGCTTCTCGATCGAGAAGTGCCAGAGATTCCCTTCGAACAGGTTGTGGATCGAATCGAGGTTTTCCAGCAGCCCCAACACGTCCCCCCTCGATTCGGGGATGAGCGTGTGGCCGTAAAGCTGCTTCTCGATGGAGCGCCGGAGCCCGTCGGCGCGGCTTTCCAGTTCGTTGACCTGCTTTAACTTGTCCTCGAAGTCATCGTTGGCGCCGGATTCCAGATAGACCTTGATCGCGTGCTTGAAGACCAGGGAGGTCTCGGAGAGCTTGTCGAGAAACTCGTCGATCTCCCTTTCCAGGGCCTGCGTCCTTCGGAACAACGCGATGCTCTTCTGAAGCGCCATCGTCGCCTCCCCTACGATCAAGGTGGTCCCCCCGACCTTCCCTTACGCGCGCCGTGGGCGGCCCGCGCGGCGGGCCCATCGAGCGGAGCAGAAGAGGCCTCTCTCGGACGTGGCCATGGGGCCTGCGACCGCCGCCCGCCAACCGCGTAGGGCGTGGAGTGTAGCAGGTCGCCTTGCTTTCGCAACCGAGGCCACACCGCACCCGTGGCGTTGTCCGAGGGGTCGCCTCTTTCGCCTTATCTCCGCCTTTGGTATACCCCGGTTCCCGAACCGTCGGTTGGGGAGCTTGACAGAGGAGCGGGCTTGGGCATGACCGGGACTCTGGCCGAGGTTGCTGCCGTCGCAATTGTCTTCGTCTTTAGCCACATCGCGCTGGCAGGCACCCCCTTGCGCGCGGCGCTCGTCGGTCTCATCGGCGTGAATGGCTTTCGGGCGCTCTTTTCGGCGATCGCGCTCGCAATGATTGTCTGGCTGGCGGTGAGCCATTCACGCGCGCCCTACGTCGAGCTTTGGCCCGACGCGTCGTGGACGCGGGGCGTGGCCCTTCTCGTCATGCCCTTCGCCGCCATCCTGTTGATCGCCGGATTGACGACGCGCAACCCCACCGCGGCGGGCTTCGAGGCCCTTGCGCACCATCCCGACCCGGCGCCGGGGATCTTGAGAGTAACGCGCCATCCGGTGTTGTGGGCGATCGCGTTGTGGGCGGCGGCGCACATCCCCGCGAACGGCGACGCCGCCTCGCTGATCCTCTTCGGATCGCTGCTGGCGCTGGCGCTCGTGGGCCTGCCGCTGATCGACCGCAAGAAGCGCGCGAGTCTGGGTGACGATTGGGTCCATCTCGCCGCGACGACGTCGAGCCTCCCCTTCGCCGCGCTCGTCCAGGGTCGCGCCAGCGTGACCCCCAGCGGGGTCGGCTGGTGGCGAATTCTCGGCGGCCTCGCGCTCTACGTCGTGCTCCTCTTCGGCCACGAACCGGTGATCGGACCTAGCCCACTGCCGGGCTAGCCCGCCTGGTCTTCACGAACCCAATGAAACCGGGCCGGGCGCGCTGCGACCGCGGACGCCCCAGCCGCTAGTAGCCGCGGTCGAGATCGACCAGGTTGGGGAGCGCCTCCCCTCGCTTCATGCGCCGGTAGTTCTCGACGACCTGCGGCGCGACCGCGTGCGCTAGCGTATCCGCCGCCGCGTGCGGCGTCACCGTCACGCGGGGATGCCGCCAGTAGGGGTGGTCGGGGGGCAGGGGCTCCGTGCGGAAGACGTCGAGCGTGGCGCCGGAGATCTGTCCCGACTCCAGCGCCTCGAGGAGGTCCTCTTCCACCACGTGCTCGCCCCGCGCCGCGTTGACGAGGTAGGCCCCCTTCTTCATCGCCGCGAAGGCCTCTGCGTTGAGGATGTCCCGAGTCTCGGGCGTGAGCGGCAAGAGGCAGACGACCACGTCGCACTCGCCGAGGAACGGCTTGAGCCGCTCGCGCCCGTGGTGGGTCTTAACGCCCTCGAGGCGCTTGGGCGTCCGGCTCCAGCCCGAGACCTCGAACCCCAAACTCAGAAGCTTGCGGGCCGCGTCGGTGCCGAGCACTCCCAGCCCCATGATCCCCACCCGGCAGTCCGCCGGATCCGGGCGAGGGAGCGCCGCCCACCGTGCCGCACGCTGCTGGGCCTCGTAGGCCGCGGCGAGGCGGTGGTGCCGGAGCACCCCGAGCAGGACGTAGGCGGTCATCTGTCGGGTGAGCGAGGGGTCGACGAGGCGGATGATCGGGACGCGCCAGGGAAGGGCGGGATCTCGGAGCAGCTGTTCGACGCCGGCGCCGAGCCAAAAGATCGCCTTCAAGTTAGGAAGCCCCTCGAACGCGCCCGGCGGAACGTTCCACGCCACCACCATCTCGACCTCTTCGGTTGGGCCCACGTCCGGCCACACGCGGAAGTCGACGTCGGGGAGGAGCGGGGTCACGAACCGCCGCCATTCCTCGCCGTCGAAGCTCTGGCTGATGAATAGGATCGCCATGGTCTTTTTCCCAGAACGGAACGCGCGCGTTAAGCGGATCCTGTTAAGGTGGGGAGGGGCGCTTTGCGCCCCGGCAAGCTTCCATGAGTGGACCGCCGCCGCGTCAAGGGCGCTGCGCGTTGCCTCCGGCGATCGGTCTTCGAGGGCTCGTTGACCCGGCGCCCGCCGCTTGGAGTTTGCGCGCGAGGAGACAATTTCACCGTGCGTGGGGAGTGAATGAGTGTGCTCAGCGTGCTCACACGCCGACCACGCCGGTCTCGGTCGCCTCCAGATCGAAGGCCGCGGCCATCAGCGCCTTGGTGTAGTCGCTCCTCGGCGCCTCGAAGATCTGGGCCGCGGGGCCGTGCTCCACCACCTTGCCGTCGCGCAACACGATGATTTCATCGCTCAAGGCGCGGATCACCTTGAGGTCGTGGCTGATAAAGAGGTAGGCGAGCTTGTGGCGCTCCTGGAGCTCGCGCAAGAGGTCGACAATTTGCGCCTGCACCGACATGTCGAGTGCCGAGGTCGGCTCGTCGAGCACGAGGAAACGCGGCTTCAACACGATCGCCCGCGCGATTGCAATGCGCTGCCGCTGTCCGCCGCTGAACTCGTGGGGGTAGCGGTCCTGGGTCTCGGGGTCGAGCCCCACTTCCTTGAGCACTTGGCTGATGAGCTTGCGCCGTTCGCGCTCGTCCTCGCCGATGCGGTGGACCTTGAGGCCCTCGGCGACGATCTGACCGACCGAGAGCCGCGGGCTTAACGAACTGAACGGGTCCTGGAAGACGATCTGCATCTGCCGGCGCAGCGGGCGGAGATTCTTGAAGGTCAGACCCTGGATGCTGTGCCCGTCAAAGGCGATGTTCCCTTCGCTGCGCTGCAGCCTCAAGAGGGCCATGCCTAGGGTGGTCTTGCCGGAGCCGCTTTCGCCGACCACACCCACGGTATGGCCCTCGCGCACCGAGAGGGTGATGCCGTCGACGGCGCGTACGTAGTCCACCGTGCGCCCGAAGACCCCGGCCTTGACCGGAAAGTAAACCTTGAGGTCCCGGCAGCGCATCACCGCAGGGGCTTCCGGCGCCGCGGGCACCGGCCCGCCCTTGGGCGCGGCGGAGAGCAAGTGGCGGGTGTAAGGGTGCTCCGGCCGGGCAAACACTTGCCCGACCGGGCCGGCTTCCACGATCCGCCCTTCGGTCATGACGCAAACCCGGTCGGCCATCTTGCGGACGACCGCGAGGTCGTGGGTGATGAACAGGATCGCCATGCCCAGGCGCCGCTGGAGATCCTTCAGAAGGTTCAGGATCTGCGCCTGGATGGTCACGTCGACGGCGGTGGTCGGCTCGTCGGCGATGAGGAGGTCGGGCTCATTCGCAAGCGCCATCGCGATCATCACCCGTTGGCGCTGGCCCCCCGAAAGCTGATGCGGGTAGTTGCCGAGCCGATGCTCCACATTTTCCAGGCCCACCATGCGCAACAGCTCGAGGGTCCGCGCCCTCGCCGCCTGACCCGTGAGTCCCTTGTGGATGATGAGCACTTCGTTGACTTGGCGCTCGATCGTGTGCAAGGGGTTGAGGGCCGTCATCGGCTCCTGGAAGATCATCGACACGCGGTTGCCGCGCACCCTTCTCAGCTCGCTTTCCGGTGCCTCCATCATCTCGCGGCCTTCAACGAGGATGCTGCCGCCCGGGTGGTTGGCGATGGGGTAGGGGAGGAGCTGCAGGACCGACAGCGCGGTGACCGACTTGCCGGAGCCGCTTTCGCCGACGAGCCCGAGGGTCTCGCCGCGGTCGATCTCGAACGAGACGCCGTCGACCGCCTCGATCCGGCGGCCTTCCACGGTGAAGACGACCGAAAGATCGCGAACCTTAAGGAAGCTCATGGCAGACGGCAGCGCTCATCCGGCGGCGCGGCACCATACTCACCTTTCGCTCATGGGGCAACGCCGGGCCCCCGCGCGGCCGCAGGCGCGTTCACCGAGGGAGCTTGCGGGGGTCGAACGCGTCACGGACCGCCTCGCCGATGAAGATCAAGAGGCTCAGCATGATGGCCAGCACGAAGAACGCGGTGAAGCCGAGCCACGGCGCGTGCAGGTTGGCCTTGCCCTGCTGTAACAGTTCGCCGAGCGATGGCGAGCCAGGCGGCAGGCCGAAGCCGAGGAAGTCGAGCGCGGTGAGCGTGACGACCGAGCCGCTCAGGATGAACGGCGTGAAGGTGAGCGTTGCCACCATGGCGTTGGGCAGCACGTGCTTAAACATGATCGTGGCGTCGCGCAGCCCAAGGGCGCGGGCGGCGCGCACGTAGTCGAAGTTGCGCCCGCGCAGGAACTCGGCCCGCACGACGCCGACCAGCGCCATCCAGCTGAACAGCAGCATGAGCCCCAAGAGCCACCAGA
>JBHICW010000088.1:0-7557 GCA_046759785.1 Alphaproteobacteria bacterium | reverse complement strand
TCTCTAAGTCGACTTTGCGCCTGCGGCGGTTGTCGGGCAAGCCGACTCGGCCCGGGGCGAGCACAGGCCGCTGCGCCGCGGACGGGCCTCGGATGTCAAACTTTGCTTTCCCGCCATCGCCGTCGCCGTAGACTGCAACATGGGCGACAGGAACCGCGACCGGCGACGCTTGTCGGGTGATGACGAGCCTTAGGGGCGCTCACGGGCCATGAGCTACGCGGTCCTCTCCATCCAGTCGCGGGTGGCCTATGGGCATGTCGGCAACAGCGCCGCGGTGCTGCCGTTGCAGCGGCTGGGCCTGGAGGTGTGGACCGTCGACACCGTCCAGTTCAGCAACCACACGGGCTATGGCCCTTGGCGCGGCATCGTGCTGGAGCCCGCCACCGTGAGCGACATCGTCGACGGCATCGCCGAGCTCGGGGTGCTCGCCCGCTGCGACGCGCTGCTCACCGGCTATCTGGGCGACCACGCGCTCGGCGAGGTCGTCCTCAAGGCGCTGGACCGGCTCCGTGCCGCCAACCCCAAGGCGCTCTATGCCTGCGATCCGGTGATGGGCGACGCCGAGCGCGGGTTCTTCGTCCGCGAAGGGGTCCCCGAATTCCTGCGCGACCGGGTGGTGCCGAAGGCCGATGTCTTGACACCCAACCGCTTCGAACTCGAGTTCCTGGCAGGACGCAGAATCGTAACCCTCGACGACGCGGTCGCGGCGGCGGGAGAGGTTCTCGAGCGCGGCCCTCGCCTCGTCGTCTGCACCTCGCTCGGCGGCGGGGAGAGGGCGCTTGAGACGATCGCGGTGGCCCCCGGTTCCGTCTGGCGGGTCCACACACCGCGGCTTCCCTTCAAGGCCAACGGCGCCGGCGACGTCTTCGCGGCCCTCTTCCTCGGCCACTATCTCCAGACGCGGCGCCCGGCAACCGCGCTGGCACGCGCCGCCTCAGGGCTCTATGGCGTCCTCAAGGCGACGTTTGAGTCGGGAAGCGAGGAGCTGGCGCTGGTCGCGGCTCAGGACGAGATCGTGCACCCCAGCCGCAGGTTCCGGGCGCGACGGCTGCGCTGACGAGCCGCCGTCTGTCTCTCGGCCTTGAACGAGGAAAGGCCCGACGTGACCGGAAAGGTAGCCCGCCCGGTCAGGCCCTACTCGGCCGCGCGGCGGGGCCTCCGGCGCGGCTTCTTGAGGTGCCGCTCGACGAGTTCCTCGGCGATTTGGACGGCGTTCAAGGCCGCCCCCTTGCGCAGATTGTCGGACACGACCCACAGATTGACGCCGTTGGGCAGGGTGGAATCCTTGCGCACGCGCGAGACGAAGACGGCGTCCTCGCCGACGCACTCCGCCGGCGCCATGTAGCCGCCCTCGTCGCGGTGGTCGACGACCTCCACCCCCGGAAACGCGTCGAGCGCCTGCCGCGCCTCCTCCTCCGTGATCGGCTCCTCGAACTCGACGTTGAGCGCTTCCCCATGGCCGACGAAGACGGGCACGCGCACGCAGGTGGCGACCACCTCGATCGCGGGATCCAGGATCTTCTTGGTCTCGTGGACCAGCTTCCACTCCTCCTTGGTGGCGCCGTCGTCCAGGAACACGTCGATATGCGGGATGACGTTGAAGGCGATCCGCTTCGTGAACGTCTTCGGCTCCAGGTGCTCGTTCGCGTAGAGCAGCTTGGTCTGCTCGAACAGCTCGTCCATCGCCGCCCGCCCGGCGCCGGAGACCGACTGGTAGGTCGCCACCACCACCCGCTTCACCCGCGCGAGGTCGTGCAAGGGCTTTAAGGCCATGACCATCTGGATGGTGGAGCAGTTGGGGTTAGCGATGATGTTGCGCTTGGTGTACTCGGCGATCGTAGCGCCGTTGATCTCCGGGACCACGAGCGGGACGTCGGCGTCCATGCGGAAGCGGGAGGTGTTGTCGATGACGACTGAGCCTGCGGCCGCCGCGCGCGGGGCGTGGACGGCCGAGACATGGGCTCCGGGCGAGAACAGGGCGATGTCGGTGCCGGCGAACTCGTAAGACTCGAGGGCGCGGACCTTGAGGACGTCGTCCTCGCCGTAGGAGACCTCCTTGCCGACCGACTCCTTCGAGGCCAGCGCCACCACCTCGTCGGCCGGGAAGTCGCGCTCCGAAAGCACGGCGAGCAACTCGCATCCGACCGCTCCCGTGGCGCCTGCCACTGCCACCCTGTAGCCCACGCTACTCACCTCCTGGCGCTCGGAACCGAACCGCCGCGCCGCCCGTCAGACGTTCAAATCCGACCGCTCCGGCAGGCGAACGACGGGCAGCCTCACGCCGCAAACTTGTCGAGCTCGCGCAGGATAGCGTCGCCCATGACCGTGGTCGAGACCCGCGCCATGCCCGGCTGCATGATGTCGGTCGTGCGCAAGCCCCCGTCCAAGACCCGTGTGACGGCCTCTTTGATGACCTCGGCCGCCTCGGCCATGTCGAAGGAGTGCTCAAGCAACATGGCGAAGCTCAAGAGCTCGCCGATGGGGTTGGCCATGTCCTTGCCCGCGATGTCGGGCGCGCTCCCGTGGACGGGCTCGTAGAGCCCGCATCGCACCCCTGAGGCTGCCGGCTCGCCGAGAGAGGCCGAGGGCAGCATCCCGAGCGAGCCGGTCAGCATCGCGGCGGCGTCCGAGAGGATGTCGCCGAACATGTTGGTGGTGAGGATGATGTCGAACTGCTTGGGCTCGCGGATGAGCTGCATCGCCGCGTTGTCGACGTACATGTGGTGGAGCTCGATGTCCCGGTACTCGGCGTCGTGGAGCGTCTCCACCTCCTCCCGCCACAGCCTGCCGCTCTCCAGCACGTTCGCCTTGTCGACGGAGTGGACGAGCCGCCGCCGCTTGGCCGCGAGCTCGAAGGCGACGCGAGCGACCCGCTGCACCTCCTCGCTCGTGTACACCTCGCTGTTCACCCCTCGGCGGTTCCCGTCGGGAAGGGTCTCGATCCCCCTGGGTTCCCCGAAGTAGATCCCGCCCGTGAGCTCGCGGACCATGAGGAGGTCGAGGCCCTTCACCAGCTCGTCCTTGAGGCTGGAGGCCCCGGCGAGCGCATCGAAGACCACCGTCGGCCTAAGGTTCGCGAACAGCTTGAGCTCCTTGCGCAAGGTGAGAAGGCCCCGCTCCGGGCGCTTGGAGACGTCGAGCCCGTCCCACCTGGGCCCGCCGACCGACCCGAAGAGGATCGCGTCGGCACTCAGCGCCGCCTCGAGGGTCTCGTCCGGCAGCGACGAGCCCGTGGCGTCGATCGCCGCCCCGCCGACGAGCCCTTCCTCGACGTCGAAGCCCACGCCGCGGCGCCGGTCCATCCACTCGATCAACCGACGGACCTGATAAACGACCTCCGGCCCGATCCCGTCGCCGGCCAGGATGAGCAGAATCTTTTTTCGCGCCATCGTCGGCCGCCGCCTCAGCCATACAGCCAGGGCTGCGCCACTTTCTGGCGCGCCTCGAAGCGGTCGATCGCCTCCGCTTTCTGGAGCGTCAGCCCGATGTCGTCGAGCCCGTTCAGCAAGCAATGCTTGCGGAAGGGGTCGATCTCGAAACGTACGCTGCCGCCGTCGGGGCGGGCAATCGTCTGGGCCTCAAGATCGACGGTGAACACCGCGCGCTCGCTGGCCTCCGCGTCCTTCATGAGCGCGTCGACCTCGCCTTCGGACAGGGCCACCGGGAGCAAGCCGTTCTTGAAGCAGTTGTTATAGAAGATGTCGGCGAAGCTCGGGGCGATGATGCAGCGGATTCCGAAGTCCAGAAGCGCCCAGGGGGCGTGCTCGCGGCTGGAGCCGCAACCGAAGTTCTCGCCGGTGATGAGGACCTTGGCGTCGCGATAGGCGGGCTTGTTGAGAACGAAGTCGTGAACCTCCTCCCCCTCCGGCGTGTAGCGGAGCTCGTCGAAGAGGTAGGCCCCGAGCCCGGAGCGCTTGATGGTCTTCAAGTACTGCTTCGGGATGATCCTGTCGGTGTCGACATTGATCAGGGGGAAGGGCGCGGCGACCCCGGTCAACTTGGTAAACTGCTCCATGATCGGCTAAATGAGTTCCCGGACGTCCGTGAGGCGGCCGGTGAGGGCCGCCGCCACGGCCATCGCCGGGCTCATGAGGTGGGTGCGGCCGCCCCGGCCCTGGCGGCCCTCGAAGTTGCGGTTCGTGGTCGAGGCGCAACGCTCGCCGGGCTCGAGCCGATCGGCGTTCATGGCGAGGCACATGGAGCAGCCGGGCTCACGCCATTCGAACCCCGCCTCCAGGAAGACCTTGTCCAGCCCCTCCTTCTCCGCCTGCCGCTTCACGAGGCCGGAGCCGGGAACGACCATCGCCCCCACATGCGCGGCCACGCGACGGTCCCGGGCCACGGCGGCAGCCTCGCGCAAGTCCTCGATCCGGCTGTTCGTGCACGAACCGATGAAGACCCGGTCGATACGGATGTCCTTGAGCGGCGTGCCCGGTTCGAGCCCGATATAGGCGAGGGCCCGCTCCATCGCCCGCCTCTCACCTTCGTCCGCCTCGTCGCCCGGGTCGGGCACGCACCCCGTAATGGGCAGGACGTGCCCAGGGTTCGTGCCCCACGTGACCTGCGGCGGAATGTCGGCGGCGTCGAGCTTCACCTCCTTGTCGACGCGGGCCCCCTCGTCGGTGGCGAGCATTCGCCAATAGCCCATGGCCGCATCCCAAGCCTTGCCGGAGGGAGCCAAGGGCCGGCCCCTAAGGTAGGCGAACGTCGTCTCGTCGGGGGCGACGAGCCCGGCGCGGGCGCCGGCCTCGATCGACATGTTGCAGATCGTCATCCGCCCTTCCATGCTGAGCGCGCGGACCGCCTCGCCCGCGTATTCGATGACGTGACCTCTGCCGCCGGCGATGCCGATCTTGCCGATGATGGCGAGGATCACGTCCTTGGCGGTGACGCCGAGCGGCAGCGACCCCTCGACCGCGATGCGCATGTTGGCCGGACGTTTCTGGATGAGCGCCTGGGTCGCGAGCACGTGCTCCACCTCCGACGTCCCGATGCCGAAAGCGAGCGCCCCGAACGCGCCGTGGGTGGAGGTATGGCTGTCGCCGCAGACGATGGTCATGCCGGGCTGAGTCATCCCCTGCTCAGGACCGATGATGTGGACGATCCCTTGGCGCACGTCGTCCATCGAGAAGTAGGTGATGTCGAACTCGGTACAGTTCCGCTCGAGGGTCTCGACCTGGACGCGTGACTCCTCGTCCTTGATGCCGCCCTCACGGTCCGTCGTCGGCACGTTGTGGTCGGCCACGGCGAGCGTCGCCTCCGGGCGCCGGACCCTGCGACCGGCCGCGCGCAGCCCTTCGAAGGCCTGGGGGCTCGTCACCTCGTGAACGAGATGGCGGTCGATATAAAGCAGGCAGGTGCCGTCCTCGCGCTCATCGACGAGATGGCTCTCCCAGATCTTGTCGAACAGGGTGCGCGACCGGCTCATCGCTCGTCTCCCTGTTTTGGCGCTCGCCAGGCGGACCCCCCTCTGCCCCGCGCCGCAGCTCTAACTCGCCCCTGGGGACGCGTGTTGCTCAGGAGGCCTTTCCTTTGCCCTCATCGGACGCGGCTTCGGCGGCGGAAGCCTCCCCGCCCTCCACCTCGGCCGGCGCCTCCTCGTCCGCTTGCCCGGCGGCCCGGCGATCGCCGCGTTTCTCGGGGATGCGCGCCCGCTTGCCGGTCCGGCCGCGCAGATAATACAGCTTCGCCCGGCGGACGTCGCCCCGACGCATGACTTGGACGCTTTGAATGCGGGGCGAGTAGAGGGGAAACACCTGCTCCACCCCTTCCCCGTACGAGATCTTGCGCACCGTGAAGGAGGAGCTCAAGCCCCTGTTCCGGCGCGCGATGCAAACCCCTTCGAACGCCTGGATGCGCTCGCGGCTCCCCTCCACGACCCGGATGTTGACCCTGACCGTGTCGCCCGGCGAGAAGTCGGGAATCCGGCGTCGCCCCATGAGTTTCCTGATGTGCTCGCGCTCAAGCTCGTCGATCACGTTCATGGCCGCCATCCCGTCCCGAATGGGTTGAGCCTTCGACGTAACGGGCCCAAAGGTCGGGCCGCCGCTCCCTGGTGACCTCCTCGGCCTGGGCACGCCGCCAGGCCCTGATCTTTTCGTGGTGGCCCGACAACAGCACATCGGGCGCCCTCCATCCCTCCCAGTCTTGGGGTCGCGTGTAGTGGGGGTACTCCAGGAGACCCTGCTCGAAGCTCTCCTCGGCCAGGGCTTCCGCGTCGCCCACCACCCCGGGAAGGCACCGCACGCAGGCATCGATCAGGGCGAGGGCCGCCGGCTCGCCGCCCGACAGCACCAAGTCGCCGATGCTGACCTCCTCGACCCCGCGAGCTTCGATGACACGCTGGTCCACCCCTTCGTACCGTCCGCAGATGAGCCTGACCCGGGACGTGGTTGCCAGCCCCTTAACCCGCGCCTGGGTCAGGAGCCGACCCCGAGGGCTGAGGTAGATCAGCGCGTCCCCTCCCCCCGAGGGTGCGGTCGCGTCGATGGCCGCGGCTAGAACGTCGGGCCGCATGACCATGCCCGGCCCACCCCCGAAGGGGCTGTCGTCGACCGACCGGTGTTTGTCACGCGCGAAGGCGCGAATGTCCACCGCCTCAAGCGCCCACACCCCGTCCTCGAAGGCCCGCCCGGCCACCGAGAACGCCAGCGGTCCCGGGAACATCTCGGGGAACAAGGTGAGCACGGTCACCTTCCAGAACGGTCGTCGCGCCGGCGCGGTCATCGTTTCTCCCCGTCGATCAGGCCGGACGGCGGCGCGACGACCAGACGCTCGCCGGCGACGTCGACGACCGGTACCACGTCCCGGGTGAAGGGCAGCATGACGCTGGCGCGGCTCTTCCCGCGGGCGACCTCGAGGAGGTCCCCGGCGCCGAAGTTATAGAGCGCGCGCACCTTGCCCAAGGGGCGCCCGTCGGCGAGCTCGACCCTGAGGCCGATGAGGTCACAGTGATAGTACTCCTCTTCCTCCGGCTCCGGCAGCGCCGCCCGGGCGACATAGAGCTTGGTGCCCCTGAGCGCCTCGGCCGCGTTGCGGTCCTCCACGCCCTCGACCTGCGCGACCACGCCGCCCTTAAGCCTTTCCTTGACCGTGAGCTTGACGGCCCGTCCCCCGGGTCCCGCGTATAGCCGGCCATAGCCGGCCACCGCCGCCGGCTCGGCGGTGTAGGTCGTGATCCGAACGGCGCCCTTGACGCCCTTGGGCGCCCCGAGGACGCCGACGAGCACCCAGCCCCCTTGGCTTCGGCCCACGGATCGGTCGTCCGGTGCCTAAGCCCCGGCCTTCTTCTCATCGGAGGCGTCGGCCCGCTTGTCGGCCTCTTCCTCCGCAGCGGTCTCGGCGTTCCCTCCGGCCTCCTTCTTGGCCGCAGCCTCGGCCGCCTCTCCGGCGCTCTCCTCAGCGGCTTTGGCCTCCTCCTCGGGAGCGACCTTCTTCTCCGCCGGCGGCTCGGCTTTCTGCCCGGCGCTCTCCTCGGCGACGGCTTCGACCCTCTCCCCGCCCTTCTCCTCTGCCGGAGCCTCGGCCTCCTCGGCCGGGATCGCGGCCTGCTCCTCG
>JBHICW010000087.1:0-7608 GCA_046759785.1 Alphaproteobacteria bacterium | reverse complement strand
TGGCGGATGGGGTGGGATTCGAACCCACGAGACCCTTTCGGGTCTGCCGGTTTTCAAGACCGGTGCCTTAAACCGCTCGGCCACCCATCCAGCAAGATCCGGCGTCCCAAGAGGCCTTAGGGTCGACTGCCACCCAAGCATAGCGGCGGCCGCGTGCAAGGCAAAGGGGAATGGGTGAGGGCGGTGGCGCGCCCGGGCACCTATTTCCTTGTATGCGTTGCGCCCTTGGCGTGGCTGTGGCAAAAGGGCGGCCGCACGTGATGGGGCTTCGAAGGAGGGGTTCATGGTGTCCCTTTCGGTGCGTCGCCTGTGCGTCCTCGCGGCCGTCCTGCTTGCGCTTGGGCTGAGCCACCCGGCCTCGGGCCAGGGCGCACAGGGCTTCGACGCGTGGCTGGAGGGGGTGTGGGCCGAGGCCCGCGCCGCTGGCATCCGGGATGCCACGCTCCACGCCGCGCTCGACGGATTGAACCCTATTGCGCGCGTGATCGAGCTCGACCGACGGCAGCCCGAACGTGTCCACACCTTCGACGAGTATTTGGCGGCCCGCGTCACCCCCGCCCTGGTGGAGAAGGGGCGGCACCTTTACGACCAACATGGCGCCCTTCTCGGCGAAGTGCGGACGCGCTATGGGGTGCCGCCGCGGTTCATCGTCGCCCTCTGGGGGCTCGAAACGCATTACGGGCGCCACATGGGAAGCTTTGCCGTCATCGGCGCCCTCGCCACTCTCGCGTACGACACCCGGCGGAGCGCCTTCTTTCGCCGGCAACTCCTCGCTGCACTCGAGATTCTGGACGAGGGGCACATCACGCCGGAGGCCATGGTCGGTTCCTGGGCGGGTGCGATGGGGCAGAGCCAGTTCCTGCCGTCGAGTTTCCTCAAGTTCGCCGTCGACTTCGACGGCGACGGACGGCGGGACATCTGGACGAGCGAAGGCGACGTGTTCGCTTCCGCCGCCAACTACCTCGCGGGCTCCGGCTGGCGCGTGGGAGAGCGCTGGGGCAGGGAGGTGACTCTCCCCCAGGCTTTCAACCGCTCTCTGGTCGGCCTCGACGTCACCAAACCCTTGCGCGAGTGGCGGGCCCTGGGGTTGCGCCCGGCCACCGGCGGCGAGCTCCCCGACGGTCCGCTCGAGGGGTCCGTGCTGCTCCCCGGTGGCGACGAGGGCCCCGCCTATCTGGTCTTCGACAACTACCGCGTGATCCTGAAGTGGAATCGGTCGGACTACTTCGCTATGGCGGTCGGCCGTCTTGCCGACCTGATCGGCGAGCGATAACATACAACCTGTTGGTCAATTTGCCGACCGCCCACTAGATGTTGCGAGGCCTTTCGACACCGGCGCTGGTATTGCTTGGGCTTGGGCTTGGGCTCGCGCTCGCGGCCTGCGCCGAGACGCAGCTCGCCGTCCACACGGTTAAGGAGATCATGAGGCGGGCCCAACCGGCGCCGCCGACCACCGCTACCTACAAGCTGGGTGACCCCTACCGGGTGAACGGGGTCTGGTACATCCCGGCGGTCGATCCGGACTACGACAGGTCGGGCATCGCCTCGTGGTACGGGGAGCCCTTCCACCGACGCACCACCGCGAACGGCGACACGTACGACATGAATGCCTTGACCGCCGCCCACCCGACGCTCCCCATGCCGAGTCGGGTGAGGGTGACGAACCTCGAGAACGGCCGCTCGGTCTTCCTCACGATCAATGACCGGGGCCCGTTCGTTAAGGGCCGGATCATCGACGTTTCGCGCCGGGCGGCGGAGCTCTTGGGTTTCGAGGGCAAGGGCACGGCGAAAGTGCGCGTCGAGGCCGCCCCGGAAAGCGCCGGGCCGCTCTTAGCCAGCGCCCAGGCTCCCGGGCCGGCTTCCGAGAGCCGGATAGCGCTAGCTTCCTTGCCGTCGGGACCGACCGGCCTCTACATTCAGGCCGGCGCGTTCGCGAACTCGGGCAACGCGGCGACGGTCGAGGCGAGGCTCCGCCGCATCGCCCCGACCGAGGTCACGCCCGTCACCGTCGACGGCCGGGTTCTCTATCGCGTCCGCCTGGGTCCGGTCACCACCCGGGCCGCGGCCGCTACGCTCCTCGAGAAGGTCATCGCGTCGGGCTACGCGGACGCCCGCCTCGTCTTTGACTAAGGGGACGCGGCTTGCACGGGCGAGGTGCCGAATTTTCGCCAAATTTGGCCGCTATGGAGGGCCCTTCCAAGAACGGTTGTCCACCTTCTCGTCCCGACCCTGAGGCCATGACCGAGCGAGGGAACTCCGCCATGTTGCGAAAGACCCGCTTCCTGCTAGGGCTCGCGCTGGCGCTCGCAGCCGCGAGCGCACTCGCACGACCCGCCGCCGCCATCGAGACGACGGCTCGCCAGGCGATTCTGGTGGACGCCACGACGTGGACCGTGCTGCTCGAGAGGAACGCCGACGAGCTCATGGCCCCGGCCTCGATGAGCAAGGTCATGACCGTTTACATGGTCTTCGAGCGTCTGGCGGAAGGCAGCCTTTCGCTCGACGATAGGTTCCTCGTGAGCAAGAAGGCATGGCAGAAAGGCGGCTCGAAGATGTTCGTCGAGGCCGGCAACCAGGTTTCGGTCGAAGACCTCTTGAGGGGGATCATCGTACAGTCCGGGAACGACGCGAGCATCGTCATCGCCGAGGGGCTGGCCGGGACGGAGGAAGCGTTCGCCGCCGAGATGACCCGCCGCGCGCGCGAACTCGGGCTTGCGAAGAGCGTGTTCAAGAACGCGAGCGGGTGGCCCGAGAAGGGGCACGCGATGACCGCGCGCGAGCTGGCGCTCCTGGTGCACCAGACGATCCAGAACTTCCCCCAGTACTACCCCTATTACGCGGAGACGAGCTTCACCTATAACGGCATCCGCCAGACCAACCGCAACCCGCTGCTTTACGCCCAAGACGTGGGCGCCGACGGGCTGAAGACCGGCCACACCCAGGCAGCCGGTTACGGGCTCGTCGCGTCCGCAGAGCGCGACGGCCGGCGGCTGATCCTCGTGCTTAACGGCCTCGACAGCGCGGCCGCCCGGGCACGCGAGGCCGAGCGCCTCATCGAGTGGGGGTTCCGCGAGTTCAGGACATACGGCCTGTTCAGGGCCGGCGAGGTGGTCACACAAGCCGATGTGTGGTTGGGGGCGGCTTCGACGGTCCCCCTCGTCATCGAGGACGAGCTCGTCCTCACGCTCAAGCGCCGGGCGCGACCGAAGATGCGCGTGAGCGTCGTCTACGAAGGGCCGATCCCGGCCCCGATCACCAAGGGCACGAAACTCGCGAAGCTGGTCGTGACCGCGCCCGAGGCGCCGACCGTCGAGGTCCCCCTCGTCGCCGGCGCGGACGTCGAGAACCTTTCCATGCTCCGGCGCATCGGCGCGGCCCTGGGTTACCTGCTTTGGGGGCCCGGAGCCCGGTGAGTCGCGGCCGCTTCATCACGATCGAGGGGGGCGAAGGGACTGGGAAGACCACCCAGGCCGCGCTTCTCACCGAGGCCCTCCGCGCCCGCCGGGTCGTCGTGGTCCCCACCCGCGAGCCAGGCGGCGCGCCGGGCGCCGAAGAGATCCGCGACCTCCTCGTCAACGGCGATGTCGGCCGCTGGGACACGATGTCCGAGGCCCTGCTCCACTTCGCGGCCCGGCGTGAGCACCTCAGGCGGACCGTCCTGCCGGCGCTCGAGCGGGGCGAGTGGGTCGTCTGCGACCGCTTCGCCGATACCACGATGGCCTATCAGGGGTACGGCCAGGGGCTGGGGCCGGGGATCGTGGCCCGGCTCTACCGAATGGTGGTGGGGGATTTCGTGCCCGACCTCACGGTCGTCCTCGACCTGCCGGTGGCGGCCGGTCTCTCTCGCGCGCGCGAGCGAGGCGGGCCCGACCGGTACGAGCGCATGGACGAAGGTTTTCACGAGCGCCTGCGGCAAGGGTACCTCACCATCGCCCGTCGCGAACCGGGGCGCTGCGCGGTGATCGATGCCTCACCGCCGGCGGCGGAGGTGCACGCGGCCGTTCTCGCCGTGGTCCAGGAACGCTTCGGCCTGCCCGAGGATGGCTGAGGCGCCCGCGACGGCCGCGCGGCGGCCGCCTGCGCCGCGCGCGAACCCAGAGCTCGTCGGCCACGAGCGGGCCGAGGCCCTGCTCTTGGACGCGTATCACTCGGGCCGCCTGCCTCACGCCTGGCTAGTCACCGGCCCGCCGGGCATCGGCAAGGCGACGCTCGCCTTCCGCTTCGCCCGCTTCCTGCTCGCCGGCGGATCCCGTGACCCGCCGGACGGGACCGCGGCCAGCCTGGCGCTACCTTCGGACCATCCCGTCTTCCGCCGGGTGGCTTCGGGCGGCCACGCCGACCTCGTCACCTTGGAGCGGGGCGTGGTCGATCCCGAGACAGGGCGGCTTAAAGGGGACATCGTGGTCGACGACGTCCGCGCCATGGGCGCCTTCTTGGGCCTGACCCCGGCCGAGGGAGGCTGGCGGGTCGTCGTCATCGACAGCGCCGACGACATGAACCGCCATGCGGCGAACGCGGCCCTCAAGGTGCTGGAGGAGGCGCCGGAAAGGTCGCTCATTCTGCTGGTGAGCCACGCGCCCACCGGGCTGCTCGCCACGGTCCGGTCAAGGTGCCGACGGCTCAACTTAAGGCCTGTCTCGGATGAGCTGGTCGCCAAGCTGATGGAGAGATACCGACCCGACCTCGAGGCGGAGGAGGTGGAAGCCCTTGCCCGGCTGGCGGAGGGAAGTCCGGGGCGGGCGCTCCGCCTGGCCGAGGAAGGGGGGCTCGCTCTTTACCGCGAACTCGTGGATCTTCTCTCCGGGCTTCCCGATCTCGACGTCGCCGCGATGCACGAACTCGCCGACCGGCTGGGGCGCGCGGACGCGGAAGCCGCCTACCGTACGACCATGGACCTGCTTCGAGGATGGCTGCAACGCCTGATCCGCTATGCCGCCGTCGGCGAGGGGCCGAGGGAGCTGGTGGAAGGGGAGGGGGCGCTCACTTGCCGTTTGCTCGCCCGTCCCGGCCTTGATCGATGGTGGCAGGTATGGGACAAGATAGGCCGGCTCGCCGCCAGGGCCGACAGCGTCAATCTCGACCGCGGACAAGTGGTGATTAACGCCTTCACCGCGCTGGCACGAATGGCGCGCAGCTAGCGCCTGGTTCCCTTAACGCCGCTCGAACGCCCAGGAGCCGAGGATGCCGAAGGCACCCGCTTATTACGTCACGTCGCCGATCTACTACGTCAACGACGTGCCCCATGTCGGTCACGCTTATACATCGCTGGCGTGCGATGCGCTCGCCCGGTTCATGCGGCTGGACGGGTTCGAGGTGAAGTTCCTCACCGGGACCGACGAGCACGGCCAAAAGGTGGAGAAGTCCGCAGCCGCGGCAGGGGAGGAGCCGCAGGCCTTTGTCGACAAGGTCGCCCAGCGGTTCCGGGACTTGAGCCGCGTCATGGCGTACACGAACGACGACTTCGTCCGTACCACCGAGGCTCGGCACATCCGGGCGGCCCAGCAGGTTTGGCGGGAGCTCAAGGCTCGGGGACAGATTCGCCTCGGCACCTACGCCGGGTGGTATTCGGTACGCGACGAGGCCTTCTACGGCGAATCGGAGGTGGTCGACGGAAAGGCGCCGAGCGGGGCGCCGGTCGAGTGGGTCGAGGAGCCCAGCTACTTCTTCCGGCTCTCGGCCTGGCGGGACAGGCTCCTCGACTTCTATGAAAAGAACCCGGGCTGCATTCTGCCGCTTACCCGGCGCAACGAGGTCATCAGCTTCGTGAAGGCGGGGCTTAGAGATCTCTCGATCTCGCGCACCAGCTTTCGTTGGGGCATCCCGGTGCCCGATGATCCCGACCACATCATGTACGTCTGGCTCGACGCGCTAGTCAACTATCTCACCGGCGTCGGCTACCCCGACACGGCGAGCCGCGAGTCCCACAAGTTCTGGCCCGCCGACGTCCACATCGTCGGCAAGGACATTCTCAGGTTCCACGCCGTCTACTGGCCCGCCTTCCTGATGGCGGCGGACCTGCCGCCGCCCAAGCGCGTGTTCGCCCACGGCTGGTGGACGAACGAGGGGCAAAAGATCTCGAAGTCGCTGGGGAACATCATCGACCCCCTGGTGCTCGTCGACAAATACGGCCTGGATGCCGTGCGCTACTTTCTGCTGCGCGAGGTGCCGTTCGGAAACGACGGCGATTTCTCGCACCGGATGATGGTCAAGCGGATGAATGACGAGCTCGCCAACGACTTCGGGAACCTCGTCCACCGGGTGCTGGCGATGATCCACCGGAACTGTGACGGCATGGTTCCTCAACCCGCGGCGTTCGCCGAGCCGGACGAGACGTTGCTGGCCGCCGCGCACGGACTGTTGGAGAAGATGCGCCCCGCCTTCGCTCAGCAAGCGTTCCATCAGGCCGTCACGGAGCTGTGGGAGGTGGTGGGTGAGGCCAACCGCTATGTCGACTCCCAGGCCCCTTGGGCGTTAGCCAAGACCGACCCGGGCCGGATGCGGACGGTCCTCTACACGGCGGCGGAGACGATCCGCCACCTTGCCATCCTGATTCAACCGGTGACGCCGCACGCCGCCGCGCACATGCTCGACCAGCTCGGCGTGTCAGAGCAGCGGCGCACCTTCGTCGCACTCGGGGCGGCGGCGCTCGAACCGGGCACCGCGCTTCCCACGCCCGAGGCGGTGTTCCCGCGCTACGTCGAGAAGGCGGCGGAGACCGGCTGATGCTCGTGGATAGCCACTGTCACCTCGACTTCCCGGCCTTCGACGACGACCTCGACGACGTCATCCAGCGTGCCCGCGACGCGGACGTCGGGGTAATGCAGACGATTTGCACCCGCCTCAGTCGCTTCGATGACGTGCGGGCGCTGGCCGCACGCTACGACGATGTCTACTGTTCCGTCGGCGTGCATCCGCACCACGTGGCCGAGGAGGAGGCCACCGCCGAGGGCCTGGCGGAGCGCGCCCGCCATCCCAAGGTGATCGGGATCGGTGAGACCGGCCTCGATTACTATTACGACAACAGTCCAAGGGCGACGCAGCAGGCGAGCTTCCGGGCCCACATCCGAGGCGCGCGGATGGCAAAGTTGCCGGTCATCGTCCACAGCCGCGGGGCGGACGAGGACACCTCGCGCGTGCTCGCCGAGGAGATGGAGGAGGGGCCCTTCACCGGGGTGGTCCACTGCTTCAGCTCGGGACGTGAGCTCGCCGAGCGGGCGCTGGAACTCGGGCTCTACCTTTCGTTGTCGGGGATTCTCACGTTCAAGGACGCGGGCGATCTGCGCGCGGTCGCCAGGGACCTCCCGACGGACCGGCTCCTCATCGAGACGGACGCCCCGTATCTAGCGCCCGTGCCCCGGCGGGGCAGGCGGAACGAGCCGGCGTTCGTGGCGTACACCGCCGCCTGCGTCGCCCGCCTCAAGGGGATGGGGCTTGCGGAGCTGGCGGCCGCGACCACGGCCAATTTCTTCGCTCTTTTCCGCAAAGCGGGGCCGGGGGCGGCGGCACGCGCGTAATGGTTCTTGGCTGCGGTGGCCTATGGGGCCTTCGGCTACCGCTTCGGCTACTGGACGGTCGACGGAGGTGAGCGGGCTCAGCGAGGCGGGGCTC
>JBHICW010000086.1:0-7680 GCA_046759785.1 Alphaproteobacteria bacterium | reverse complement strand
CGACAACTAACGGAGGATTCGCCGCCAACTGGCGGGGGTTCCTCCGCCATATACCCGGCTGGAGGATGCACCTGAGGAATTAGCCGGGATTCCCCAGATGGCTCCGAGCGATTGCCGACAATGGGAGCACGAAGGGCGTCCCAGCGCAAATCCGGCCCTAAACCGGCGAGGTAGGTCGCGATCCGCCGTTTATCGAGTTGATTTGGCGGTGGGAAGCCCCGCCCAATGGTCATTTCACGCGCTGAAGGCGCATCCTGGCCTGGGCAGCGCCGATACAAGAATGCAGCCCCGAAGAAGGGCCTCGTGGCGACCGTTGCGGCGCGGGCATTGATCATGCCGTAGCCGCTGTCAGGCCCCTCCGACCAAGGCGGGACGAGCCCCCAACGCAGCAACGCCAGTTCTCGCTCCTTCGCGTCCCGATGTGAGGGTAGGGTGAAGCGAATTTGAGCACGCGATGAGGCATGGCCAGGACGTCAGGTCGATCTGCGCGAGAGGGCGCTGGCGTCGCGCCGCGGGAGTGGTTTTCGCCATTCCTTACTGATTATGACGGGGAGCCACGGCACTGCAGAGACGGCAGGCGCGACCCGGCGGACGAGGGCCGCCCGGTCCTAACCCCGGGCGACGGACAACCGCCCGGACGCTGGGAAGCTAGTAGACCAGTAAAGGCCCCGGGGTGGCCGCCGGCTCGGGCGCGGACGCGCTCAGTGGCCGTGCGGCGGCGAGCGCCGCGGGCTCAGCCTGCTCGCTTTCGGCGACGGCCGCAGCCTCTTCCTTCGGTTGGCAAAGCGCCTTGACGTCCTGCTCGGCCAGCACCCGCAGGACGGCGCAGTCCCTTTGAGTGAGAGCGGACAGCGCATGATCGCCCATGCTCTTTCCGCTCGTGAGGAAGCTCACACCGTCGATCGCAAGGCCGGCAATCGTAACGGCCGGCGGCAAACCGCACGCGCTCAGCACGAGGAGGCTGAGCAAGATCGATGGAACGCGCATTTCCTGCCCTCCTGTGACACGACGAACCCCGCGTCGGGGACGTCTCATCGTTTTCTTCGTTGCGCCACCCGCTAGTGGCAGCGCTGGCCGTGTTGTCGAAGGGGTATTCTGGGGTACGGGATGGAAGGAGGATGTCGTTGGGAGGGGCTCTAAGAGATCAAGTTTCTAGTCTGCGAGCGGTTCAGATTTTCCTTTCGACTTCCGGCGGTTCACCCAAATTCGTTGTAATATCCTGTCAACTTTTGGATATTTTGGTGCCATGTAATGTGGTTTTGCTGCCGGCCCGCGGAGCTTGCCATGCCGTGGTCGGGGTTTTGCGGCCGGGTCCAAGAGCTTGGCGCGCCATGGTCGCGGACGCCGCGTTCGTCGAGGCGGCTGCGACGGTCATGGACTGCGTGCAGATCTGCGCGCCTCGGATCAGGCAGGACGCGGCGCTGTCCAGGCTCGAGAACCTGGGCAGCTGGCGGCGCGATCAACGCGAGTCGATTGCCCGGTGCGCGAGCCAGCTCTGCTGCACCGGCGTCGGCCTGGCGCGCCTCGCGGACCCCATGATGGCCTCTTTTCCCGAGGCTGGGCCGGCGCTCCGTCCTCAGGTAAGAGGTTCGCCGGGTCGGCCACGTTCTTCTCCCGCGTCCTTGGCCAGCTCGAACACCAGGCTCGCCGTCAGCGGGTCGGCTTCGTTAAGCCGCACCGTGACCGGGTCGCCGAGGCGCCAGCTCGCCCGCCGGCCCACTAGGCGCTGGCCCTCGGCGTCGTGGGCGATGCGGCCCTGGCCGAGGCTTCTCAGTGGCACCAGTCCTTCGGCCCCCGACTCGTCCAGGCTCACGAACAGCCCGAACCGGGTGACACCCGAGATGCGGGCCGAAAACACGGCGCCCACCCGCTCCACGAGATAGGCCGCCATGAAGCGGTCCACGGTGTCCCGTTCGGCGAGATCCGCCCGCCGCTCGGTTTCGCTCAGGTGCTCACCGACGGCGGCGAGGGAGGCCGCCGTCGCCCCGTCCTTAAGCCCGCCCGGGCCAAGCCCGAGCCCCTTGATCAGCGCGCGGTGGGCGAGGAGGTCCGGGTACCGCCGGATAGGGGACGTGAAGTGGCTGTAGCGCGCGAGGTTCAGACCGAAGTGGCCGATATTGGCGGGGCTGTACGCCGCCCGGGCCTGGGAGCGGAGCACGCTGGCGTGGACGAGCTCCCTCGAGGGGAGCTTCTCGGCCTCGCTCAAGAGCCGACTGAAGTCTTGCGGGCTCAGCCGCCGGCGGCGGCCGAGCTTGAGCCCGAGGCTCGAGAGAAGCGTCCTGAGCCCTTCGAGCTTGTCGGCCGGCGGCTCGTCGTGGACCCGGTAGAGGGCGGGGACGTTCAAGCCTTCCAGGGTCTCCGCGGCGGCGACGTTGGCGGCGATCATCAGCTCCTCGATCAGACGGTGGCTGTCCAGGCGCTGGCGGCGGTCGATCCGCTCGACCTGCCCGTCCTCGCCCAGGACGACGCGGCGCTCCGGCACGTCCAGGTCCAGGGTGCCGCGTCGCCGGCGAGCCCGCTCCAGGGCCCGGAAGACCTCATACAGCGGCCGGATGACGGAGCCCGAAAGAGGCTCGGTCGTCGCGTCCGCTTGGCCGTCGGCCGCCGCCTGGACCTGGTCGTAGGTGAGCCGCGCCGCCGACCGCATCAGCCCGCGTGCGAACCGGTGGCGGAGCTTGCCGCCTTGCCGGTCGAACCAGAGGAAGACGGAAAGGCAAGGCCGCACCGCCCCCGGCTTCAGGCAGCAGAGACCGTTGGAGAGGGCTGGGGGAAGCATCGGGACGACCCGGTCCGGGAAGTAGACGGAGTTGCCCCGTTCATAGGCCACCCGGTCGAGGGCGCTGCCGGGACGCACGTAGTGGGCGACGTCGGCGATGGCGACGACGGCCTTCCATCCTCCGGGGTTGGCGGGGTCGGTGTCGGGCTCGGCCCAGACTGCGTCGTCGAAGTCGCGGGCGTCGGGCTCGTCGATCGTGACGAGGGGAAGGCCGGTGAGGTCTTCCCGTCGCCTCAATGCGGTGACGGGCCGCGCCGCCTCGGCCTCGCCGAGGGCGTCGGCGGGGAACTCCGTCGGGATGCCGCTCGTGTGGATCGCGACCAGGCTGATGGCGCGCGGGTCGGCCATCGAGCCCAGCCGCTCCACCACGCGCGCCCGGGGGAGCCCCAGGCGTGGACCTGGCTCCACCTCGGCCACGACGAGTTCGCCGCTCTTGGCGCTCCGTGAATCGGCCGCCGCAACCGTGAACTCGCGCTTGATGCGACGGTCGGTAGGCACGATTCGGCCGCTCCCGGGGAGGGCCTGGTACAGGCCGAGGACGCGGCCGGGCGGGGCGGGCAGGATGCGGATCACCCGGCCCGCATAGCGCCCGTCTGCCCTCGGCTGGACCCGCGCCAGCACCCGATCGCCCTTCGCCAGCGGGCGCCGGCCGCGCCCTTCGGGCGCCATCTCGATCGCCGGCGGGTCCCCTTCGCCCCGCCAGGAGAGAGGCCGCGCCTTGGCGGCCCCGTCCTCGTCGACGGCGACGACCTCGGCCACCGTGACGGAGGGCAGGCGCCCCGCAACGGTGAGGCGGCGTCGCTCGCTCCGCCCGATCAGGCCTTCGCGCTTGAGCTCCTTGAGCGTCTCCGCGAGGGCGCCCCGGTCGCTGCCGGCGATGTTGAAGGCCCGAGCGATCCCGCGCTTGCCGACGCCGCCCGGGTTGTCGGCGATGAAGGCGAGGATCTCCTCGCGGGTCGGCAACGGGCGGCCGCGTCCCCGCCGCTTAGCCACTGCTCCTGGTGCGGGCGGGTGTCATCCCGCGGGCGTCGCCACCTTGCGCGATCCGCGTCGCCCCCGGCCCGCGCCCGACCTCGTCTTCCGCGCCCGACGGCGCCGGCGCGCCTTGAGAACGACCACGGCTTCCGCCACCGTCATGGTCTCGAGCGAGGCGCCCTTGGGGACCGGCGCGTTCACGCCGTCGTGCTGGAGGTAGGGGCCGTACCGTCCCTTCATCAGATTGATGGGTTTGTCGTCGTCGGGGTGGTTGCCGATCACCCTGAGCGTCACCGGCTTGGCCGTGCGGCGATTCTCCTTGGCCTCGGCCAAGAGCGCCACCGCGCGGTTGAGGCCGATCGTGAGCACGTCGTCCGCGCGGCCGAGAGACGCGAACGTGCCGTCATGGCTGAGATAAGGGCCATACCGCCCTATGCCTGCGAGGACCGGCATTCCCGTCTCGGGGTGCCGCCCCACCTCGCGCGGCAGGGCGAGGAGGGCCAGCGCCGTCTCAAGATCGACCTCACCGGGCGCCAGGGTCTCCGGCAGGGCCACCCGCTTCGGCCGCCGGTTGTCGGCGCCCTCCCCGAGCTGCACGTAGTTCCCGTAGGGCCCCCTGCGCAGGGTCACGGCCTCGCCGCTCGCCGCATCCCGACCCAGAGGCCGCGGCCCCTCGCTCGCGCCCTCGCCCCCCTGCGTCGTCGCCTCGTCGGCGGCTACGGGCCGGCTATAGCGGCAAGCGGGGAATTTCGAGCACCCCACGAAGGCGCCGAACCGGCCGAGCTTGAGGCTCAAATGGCCCTCCCTGCAAGCCGGACACGCCCGCGGGTCCTTGTCCTTCCCGTCATCCGGGAAGATGTGCGGGGCCAGCGCCTCCTCCAGCTTGGCCAGCATCTCGCCGGGACGCTGTCGCTCCGCGCCCGCCACCGCGAGACTGAAAGCGTCCCAAAAGTCGCGGAGCACCGCCTTCCAGTTGACCTTGCCGTTGGAGACTTGGTCCAGCTTGTCCTCGAGTTCGGCGGTGAAGTCGTACTCGACGTACCGTTCGAAGAAGCTCTCGAGGAACGCGGTGACGAGCCGCCCCCGCTCCTCCGGCACGAACCGCCTCTTCTCCAGGCGGACGTAGGCCCGGTCCTGCAACACCGACAGGATGGTGGCGTAGGTCGACGGCCGGCCGATGCCGAGCTCCTCGAGCCGCTTGACCAGGCTTGCCTCACTGAAGCGGGGCGAGGGCTCCGTAAAGTGCTGGGCCGGGCGCACCGCCTCGCGCGCCAGTGCCTCGCCTTCCTTGATCTCCGGCAACGCCTTTCCCTCCGCCTCGTCACCCGCGTCGTCGTCGCGCCCTTCCTCATAGAGCCCCAGGAACCCGTCGAAGGCGACGACCGACCCGGTGGCGCGGAGCCCGACCGCCCCGTCCGGCGAGGCGATCTCGATCGCGGTCTTATCGAATTCAGCGCTCGCCATCTGGCTTGCTACAGTGCGCTTCCAGATGAGCTCGTAAAGGCGGAGCTGGTCCGCCTTGAGGAATCTCGCCACGGCGTCGGGGCGGCGGTCGACCATGGTCGGGCGGATCGCCTCGTGAGCTTCTTGAGCGTTCTTCGCCGACGACCGGTACGTCCGCGGAGCGGAGGGGAGGTAGGGGGCTCCGAAATCACGCTCGATGAGCGCACGGCACGCCGCCACCGCCTCCGGCGCGAGCTTGGTGCTGTCGGTCCGCATGTAGGTGATCAGCCCGACGGTCTCCCCGCCTAGGTTCACGCCTTCGTAAAGCCTTTGTGCGATCTCCGCCGTGCGCCGGGCGCTGAAGCCCAGTTTGCGCGAGGCTTCCTGCTGGAGGGTCGAGGTGATGAAGGGCGGCTGCGGGCGGCGCCGCGCCTTCGTCCGGTCGATCCCCGTGACGGCAAAGCTCAGCGCCTCGATCTTCGCCGCCGCCGCCTTCGCGGCGGCCTCATCGGCGAGGTCGAACTTCTCGAGCTTTTGCCCGTTGAGGCGCACGAGCCGGGCGGTGAGCCTGTCGCCGCGAGGGGTCTCGAAGTCGACGTCGACGGTCCAGTGCTCCTGCGACGTGAACGCCTCGATCTCGGCCTCGCGCGCACAGACGAGCCTCAAGGCCACCGACTGGACGCGGCCGGCCGAGCGGCTGCCGGGAAGCTTGCGCCACAGCACCGGCGACAGGGTGAACCCCACCAAGTAGTCCAGCGCGCGCCGGGCCTGCTGCGCGTTGACGAGGTCCATGTCGACGTCCCGCGGGATGCGCATGGCCGCCAGGACCGCTTGGCTGGTGATCTCGTGGAAGACGACTCGTCGTACCTCCACGCCCTCGAGCGCCCTCCGCCGCTGGAGTTCCTGCACCACATGCCAGGAGATCGCCTCCCCCTCGCGGTCCGGGTCGGTCGCGAGGTACAGCCGGTGCGCCCCTTTGACCGCGTCCGCGATCGCTTTCAGATGCTTTTTCGCCTTTGGCTCGGTCGCGTACGTCATCGCGAAGTCCTCCTCCGGGCGAACCGAGCCGTCCTTCGCCGGAAGGTCGCAGACGTGTCCGTAGCTGGGCAGCACCCGGTAGTCGGGACCCAGATACTTGCCCAAGGTCCTGGCCTTGGCGGGCGATTCTACGACGACGATGTCCATCCCTCGGTAACCTTATCCGAATTCGTAAGAAACTTTCATATCACTCTGAAACGATGAGGAAAACTTGGTTTCCTGGATGACGTTGGAGACGGCCCGCCAGTTCGAGCTCAAGGAGGACGGTGAGCACCAGGGCGGGTGTTACTTGGCACTGGCGGACGATTTCGTCAACCGCGACCGGGGTCGGGGCCAACCTTTCCACCACGCACCGCCGGGCCTCGGTGACCTCCGCCTCGGACGGGAGCTCGGCCGGAAGGTCGCCGAAGGGCTCCTCGCGCCTCTCCGTCAACGGCGCCCGGATCATGTCCCGAAGCACGGTCACAACGTCCTCGGCGCTCTCGGTCAGCGCTGCGCCTTGGCGGATCAGGTTGTTCGTGCCCCTGGCCCGTGGGTCGAGGGGCGAGCCGGGCACCGCGAAGACTTCCCGTCCCTGGTCGAGGGCGAGCCGGGCGGTGATGAGAGAGCCGGATCGTGCCGTCGCCTCGACGACCAGCACGCCGAGGGACATTCCGGAAATGATCCGGTTGCGGCGGGGGAAGTGGCGCGCCTGCGCGACGGTGCCGGGCGATTGCTCGGCCGCGGCCGCGCCCACGGCCACGATCCGGTCGAACAGCTCCGCGTTTTCCGACGGGTAGACGACGTCCACCCCGCCGGCCATCACCGCGACCGTGCCGGTCTCGAGGGCGCCTTGGTGGGCGCTCGCGTCGATGCCGCGGGCGAGACCGGAGACGATGATGAATCCCTCGCTGCCGAGTTCGGCGGCGATGCGACGGGCAAAGCGGATTCCGTTGGCCGAGGCGTTGCGGGCTCCGACGACGGCCAGCACGGGGCAGCGGAAGAGGTGCGGATGCCCGCGCACGGCCAAGAGCGGCGGCGGGTCGGGGATGGCCGCAAGCGCGGGCGGATAGTTCTCCTCGCCCAGGGCGAGGAGGCTCGCCCCGATCCGGCCCAGGGCCTCCATCTCCCGCTCCGCCTCGTGCCTCGAGCATACGGCCACGGGCCGGATCCTGCCCCCGCGTCGGGATAGCTCCGGCAGTGCGCGGAGTGCCTCGGCCGCCGAACCGTGAAGCCTGAGCAGCTGGAAGAAGCCGATCGGGCCGACGTTCTCGCTGCGGATGAGCCTGAGCCAGTCGCGCCGCTCGTCGGCCGAGAGCACGCGGGCGGGTTTGTCCATCGCTTGAGCATTGGCCGATGAGACGTTTGCCGTCAACGGTGTCGCGCGGCCGCTCCGGCCTCTAGCCTTCGCCGATCCGGGGCTCCTTGCCCTTGAAAAGGCGCCGGATGTTGGCGTGGTGGCGCACGAT
>JBHICW010000085.1:0-7782 GCA_046759785.1 Alphaproteobacteria bacterium | reverse complement strand
TATCTGGGGCTGTTCTGATGGCGGAGGTCCGTTTCCAGGATCTGACCAAGAGGTTCGGCCCCATCACCGCCGTCGAGTCGATTAACCTCTCGATCAAGAGCGGCGAGTTCGTCGTCCTGGTGGGCCCCTCCGGCTGCGGGAAGACGACGACGTTGCGCATGCTGGCGGGGCTCGAAGAGGCGACCTCGGGCAGGATCTTCATCGGCGATCGCAACGTCGCGGAGGTCCACGCCAAGGACCGGGACGTCGCGATGGTGTTTCAATCCTACGCCCTCTACCCCCACATGACGGTGGAGGCGAATCTCGGCTTTGCGCTCAAGCTCCGCAAAGTGCCGAAGGAGGAAATCAAGCGCCGCGTGCGCGCAGTGGCGCGGATCCTGGGGATTACGGAGGCTCTTCCACGCAAGCCGAAGACCCTATCCGGCGGCCAGCAGCAGCGCGTGGCGCTGGGCCGCGCCATCGTGCGCGACCCGGCCGTCTTCCTGTTCGACGAGCCGCTTTCCAACCTGGACGCCAAGCTGCGTATCCAGATGCGCAGCGAGCTAATCAAGCTCCATCACAGGTTGGAAGCCACCATGGTCTACGTCACGCACGACCAGATAGAGGCGATGACGATGGGCGACCGGGTCGTGGTGATGAACGAAGGCAGGATCCAGCAGGTCGGCACCCCCTTAGAGGTTTATGACGACCCAGACAACGTCTTCGTCGCGGGCTTCATCGGCAGCCCGACGATGAACCTCTTCCCCGGCGAAGTGGAGCAGCGCGGCGACGATCTCCAATTCAAGGCCAACGGCCTTTCCATCGCGCTGCCCGCCGGCCATCCGGCGGGCCGGGCCGAATGCGTGACCCTCGGCATCCGGCCTGAGTTTCTTTTCCTCGATCCTCCAGCGGACGCCGCCCAGTTCAGGGCCAGGGTCGAGGCGGTCGAACATCTGGGGGCCGAGACGATCATCGAGCTTGCGACCGGCGGCCCGGAGATCACAGCCAAGATCAACCGCAACCGCACGGTGCACCATGGCGCGAGCGTCCGGCTCGGCGCCGATCCCAACAACGTGCTGGCCTTCGAAGTCGACTCGAACAAACGCTTGCGCGCCTAACATGGGGTGCCGTGTGGGGCGCCGTCCACAGCATCAAGAGCGGACATTGGCGGACCGAGCACTCCTTCCACTGCAAGTGCATGTATGCGTACATGTCCTGGCGGCTCAGCCACAGGAAGACGCGATGATCATCCGAGTCGAGTGCTACGCCGGCTACCGCGGAGAGGAGACGCCGCGGCGGTTCTTCCTTGGAGAGAGGCGGGTCGAGGTGGTCGATGTCCGCGACCGCTGGCTTGCCCCCGACCACCGCTACTTCAAGGTCGAGGGCGACGACGGCGGCGTCTACATCTTGCGCCACGACGTCGAGTCGGGCTCCTGGGAACTGACGATGTTCGATCGGAAAAGAGACCCGACCTGACCCGACGGGCCGCTGGTTGCGGGCTGCCCCGAAGGCGCCGCATCCACCCTTACCTCTGCGGGCCGGCGGGCGGGGCCGGCGCCTACACCGCCCGGGCGCCGTAGTACAGGGTGAGCCTGTGCTTGGCCTCGGCGAAGAACAGCCAACGCTCGATCAGCACGCCGGCGGTCGCCGCCGCGGCCGCCACGAGGGCGGCCACGATCGCCCCCCAGCCTGACAGGACGAGCAGGAGAAGCGTGAGGAGGAGAGGCGTCGCGAACCCTCCCGCCACCGCCAGGCGCCTGAGCTTCAGCGCGTGCTTGCGGGCGATGTGGAACCCCATCTCGCGCATGAGGTAGTTCTCCTCCGTGTGCGGCGCGTCCAACAGCCGCACCTCGCCGAGCGCCTTGAGGCCGGTCGCCGTCTCCGGGGTGCTGGCGCCTTTGGCGCTGTCGATGTGGCGCCAGTAGGCGTGCTTCAGCGCCCAGGCGAGGAGAATCGAGAGCACGGCGAGGCCGCTCACCACCCGCCCGCCGAGCCCGAAGAGGTGGACGAGCGCATTGAGCCACAGCGCTCCGGTCATGAGGGCGAGGGCGCAATAGTTGGGCACCACGAGGGAGTTGTTCCACTGGGGCACGGGCTGTAAGACGGCGTAGATCATGCCGGTGCAGATGACCGTCAGCGCCGCACAGACCGCGCTCAACACCCCGAACAGGCCCCAGGCGCCCGCCGCCGTTTCGAGAAACACCCAGCCGATCCCGAACAGCCCGGCCGGCAGGTAGGTCACGAGCGCCATCACCCCCTCCCGCGACAGCCAGGACGAGCGCCACTGGGTCACCGCCCGCCAGGCGCGCTCGGGGTGGCCCAGGTGGAAGGTGGAGGACAGAAGCCCGAAGGTGATGGGGCCGAGCGCCAGCATGAGCCCGGCGAAGCCCAACCACCGCTCGGCCGGCAGCAAGCCGGCCGGTGTCAACACGCCCAAGACGGCCAGAAGCCCGTAGCCGGCGCCCGAGGCGGTGGTAAAGAAGATGAGGGAGAAGGCCGGAAACACCGGCGGGCGCTCAGTGCGACAGCATCCGATCGACCCAGGCGAGGAAGCCACCCTCCGGCTCCGCCGGCTCCAGCGCCGGTGGAGCGCCGGTCGAGCCGGCCTCGGTCTTGCGGGGCCTGGGCGGCAGGTACTTGTTGACCGGTTTGTAACCCGTCTCCGGCATGAGGTCGAACCCACCGCGTTCGGCAACCAACTCGGCTACGGCCGAGTTCGGGTCGGCCAGGTCGCCGAAGTGTCGGGCCGAGACCGGGCACACGGCCACGCAGGCGGGCACGCGGTCGACCTCCTCGAGGTTCTCGTTGTAAATGCGGTCGATGCACAGCGTGCACTTCTTCATCACCGCGGTGTCGAAGTCGTACTCCCGCGCGCCGTACGGGCAAGCCCAGGCGCACAGCCCGCAGCCGATGCACAGCTCCTCGTCGACCAGCACGATGCCGTCGTCGGCCCGCTTGTAGGACGCGCCCGTGGGGCAGACGGTGACGCAGGCGGCGTCCTCGCAGTGGAGGCAGGACTTCGGGAAATGGACCGTGCGGCTCTCGGCCCCTTCTCCGACCTCGAAGGTGTGGACGCGGTTGAGCCACGCGCCGCTCGCCCCCGCCCCGTAAGGGTTCTGGTCGGTGAGCGGGGCGGGGTAGCCGCCGGTGTTCCACTCCTTGCAGGCGACGGCGCAGGCGTGACAGCCGACGCAGGTGTCGAGGTCGATGACGAGGCCGAGCCGCTTGGCGGGCCGGTTTTGAGGCAGGCTGGTCATGTCGACGCCTTGGCCCGGGGCCGAAAGCCGGCCCCGTAGCGCAGCACGGACGGCCGCTCGGCAAGGCCCGCCGGCGGCGCCAGTGCGGGGAACTGGGGCGCCGATTCCCCGGCCTCCGCCGCGGCCGCCTTCTCGACCCTGACGCGCAGGTCGTACCACGCCGCCTGGCCCGTGACCGGGTCGGAGTTGGCATAGCGGTAGCCGCCTTCGCGGGCCGGCAGCAGTTCGTCGATCAGGAGGTTCAACAGGAAGCCACGTTTGGCTTCGCGCGCGTCGGGCCCGAGGTTCCACGCCCCGGCCCGCCTGCCGATGGCGTTCCAGGTCCACACGGTATGCGGGTTGACGCCCTCCATCGGGCGCACCTGGACCTTGATACGGCCGTGGCGGCTGGTGAGCCATACCCAGTCGTCGTCTGCAAGGCCCAGCGCCTCTGCCTGAGCGCGGGGGAGGTAGAGGCGGTTGTAGCCGTGGATCTGGCGCAGCCACGCGTTGTGCGAGCCCCACGAGTGGTACATCGCCATCGGCCGTTGGGTGATGGCGTGGAAGGGGTAGTCCTCCTCGTCCACGGCCGTCTCTTCGAACGGCGGATACCAGAAGGGCAGCGGGTCGAAGTAGGCCTCGACCCGGGCCCGGTCCCGCTCGGGCGGCTGGACCGGGCCATGGCCGCGCGCCGCCAGGCGGAACTTCTGGAGCACCTCGCTGTAGAGCTGGAGCGTGATCGGCTCCGCCTCGTCGAGGAAGCCCATCTTCACCGCGTAGGTGAGGTAGTCCTTGTTGGCGTGCTTGAAGTACTTCTGGTTCGGCTCGAGCTCTTGCCGCCAGAAGCACTGGTTGTCGACGTACGTCTCGAGCTGCCTCGGGTTGGCCGGGCCGCGGCCGTGCCGATCGCCCCCGGTCCCGCGCCAGCCGGCCAGCGAACCGATCCCGGGCTTGCGCTCGTGGTTGGCGATATAGTCCGGGTAGCCGCCGGGGTACCTGGGGCCGCCGTCGTCGTTGACCAGGCCGGGAAGGCCGAGCCGCGCCCCGAGCTCGATCAGCACGTCCTGAAACGGCCTGACGTCGCGGTCGGGCTGAACCACCGGCTGACGGATCGAGTCGGCCGGGCCGTCGGCGTCGCAGATCGGCAGGTCGAGCAGCGAGATGCAATCCCACCGCTCGAGATAGGTGGTGTCGGGGAGCACCAGGTCGGCATAGGCGACCATCTCCGAGAAGTAGGCGTCGGAATAGATGATGCGGGGGATTCTATACGCCCCGGTCCCCGGGTCCTTGTCGGTCAGCATGGCGATGGTCTCCGCCGTGTTCATGGCCGAGTTCCAGGCCATGTTCGCCATGTACATGAACAGCACCTCGATGGGGTATGGCTCGCCCTTCCAGGCGTCGGTGATGACCAGGTGCATCATCCCATGGGCGGCAAGAGGCGCCTCCCAAGAGAACGCCTTGTCGATGCGCCACGGGGTCCCGTCGGCGTCGACCAACAAGTCCTCCGGTCCGGTCGGGAAGCCGAGCGGCGGACCCGCCAGCGGTCGGCCGGCGGTCACCTCCTCGGCGCGACCGGCGGGCTTGGGGGGCGATGGGGCGGGCTTGGGGTAGGGCGGCTTGTAACGGAAGCCGCCGGGGGTGTCGATGCTGCCCAAAAGCGCCTGCAACAGGTGGATGGCGCGGCAGGTGTGGAAGCCGTTGGCGTGGGCCGAGATTCCCCGCATCGCGTGCATGCTGACCGGGCGGCCGACCATCTTGTCGTGGCGGCGGCCGGCCCAGTCGGTCCACGGCACGTCGAGCACCAGCTCCTCCGTGAAGGCGGCGTGGGCGAGTTCGGCCGCGATGCGGCGGATGGTGGCGGCGGGAATCCCGGTCTTGGGCGCCACCGCCTCGGGGCCGTAACGGCGGTCGAGGTAGCGCTCGGCCAGGAGGTGGAACACAGGCACGCCCCGGCGCCCGTCAGGCAATGGGTGCTCGCCTTTGAGCGCGGGCGTCACCGCCGCCGCGAGCGCGTTCACCGGGGCCTCCTTCCGCATGTCCCAGCACAGCGGCCGGCCGTCGGCGTCGCGGGCGAAGAGGCCGTCGTCCGCCGCCCCCGGGTCGCGGATGACGAGCCAGGGCGCGTTGGTGTAGCGGACCAGGTAATCGAGGTCCACCTTGCCCGCCTTCAACAGCTCGTGGACGAGGGCGAGCACGAACAGCCCGTCGGTCCCGGGGGTGACACCCAGCCATTCGTCGGCGATGGCGGAATAGCCGGTCCTCACCGGGTTCACCGAGACGAACTTGACCCCCCGGGCCTTGAGCTTGCCCAAGCCGATCTTGATCGGGTTCGAGGAGTGGTCTTCGGCGCACCCGAACATCATGAAGTAGCGGGTCTGCTCCCAGTCCGGCTCGCCGAAATTCCAGAACGAGCCGCCGATGGTGTACATCCCCGCCGCCGCCATGTTGACGGAGCAGAGGCCGCCGTGGGCGGCGTAGTTGGGGGTGCCGAACTGGCCCGCCCACCACCCGGTCAGCGCCTGGCTCTGGTCGCGGCCGGTGAAGAAGGCGAGCTTCTTGGGGTCCGTCTCGCGGATGCGGCCGAGCCACTCGGTGGCGATCGCGAGCGCCTCCTCCCACTCGATCTCCTGGAACTCGCCGCCGCCGCGCTCGCCCACCCGCTTCAAGGGCTTGGTGAGCCGCGCCGGCGAGGTGTGCTGCATGATCCCGGCCGAGCCCTTGGCGCACAGCACGCCGCGGTTGACCGGATGGTCGCGGTTGCCCTCGATGAACCGGACGGCGCCACCCTGGAGGTGCACCTTGATGCCGCAGCGGCAGGCGCACATGTAGCAGGTCGTGTACGCGACCTCGTCGGCCACCTTGGGCGAGGTGTCGACCCTCGCCGGGCGACCGGTCGCGACGGCCACCGTCATGTCCATCCTCCTTTGCCAGCCCTCGGGCGAACCGTCTCTCCCGGAGCCGTTGGCGTCTTTTTGGCCGCAAGGTTCCGGAGGAACCTATCTCAGTCGATGATACTCTCCACTTGGGCGACGGGGCGCAAGCCGGTTGCGGCGGCCCGACCGCACTCCTCCCAGCGGCTGTTCGCGAAGCCCGTCGCAGCAGTCCGGCTCAATGACGGTCGCAGGGGAGGCGCTCACTCGCGCCTCCCTGTCGGTTGCTAAAGTGTCTGTATTGCCCCTCGGCTACTCGCGATACGCCACACCATGGGGTTCTTCGCCGACCGCGACTTCACCGATGACTCGAAAGTCGGACGCCGACACGACCAGCAGCTTGTTTTCATCACGGCTCACCACGTATAGGGTTGTCCCGTCGGGGCTGATCGCCACCATATCCGGACGCTTTCCAACAGACGCGGTCTTTGTGATCTCGCGCGAGGCGGTGTCGATGACCGCGATCTGGTTCAGCTTGCGCTGCACCACATACAACAACGTCTGGTCCGGGTTGAAGACCATACCGTGCGGCTCGCCGGGAACGTCGATCTCGGCAACCCTTTCGCGTTTGGCGAGGTCCAAGATGATGACTTTGTTTTCGGCCGGTGCGCTCGCCCAGGCCTGTTTCCAGTCGGTGGTCGCGACAAATGCCATCGTTCCTTTGCCACCGGGCAGCCATTCCTCTGGCGCCAACCCTGTGCCGCGGGGCTCCCTTTTCACCTCACGCGCCTTCACATCCACGACCGAGACACTCGCGTGACGGGCGTTTACAACATAGAGCTGGTTACCGTCTGGGGAGAACAGCGACATCATCGCGCCGTCGGCCGTGGTCAGCGTCCCAATCGCCTGCTTCTTGGCCACATCGATCAGCGTAATCGTATCGGTGGCAACGTTCGAAGCGACAGCCAACTTGCCGTCGGGTGACACCGAAACGTGATGCGCTTTGGCGCCCGCGGCGACATTGCTGAGCATTTTTTTGGCAACCGCGTCGATGATGGTGACGTTGTTGGCCCCGACGTTGGCGATGAACGCCAGTTTCCCATCCCTGCTGATGGTCACGTTGTGCGCGCCCTTATCCGCGGGGATGGTCGCGATCACCTTGAGCGACGCGGGGTCGATCACATAAACGTCGGCCGATTTCATGTTGGCGACCCACACCTCTGCGGCCCAGCCGCTTGCGGCCGAGATCGCTCCCAGCGCGAGAGCGCCTAAGAGGGAGCCAAGTGTGCGTGTGCCTACCCGTCTCATTCTCTGCCTCCTTTGCCTATTCGCCGCCTGCTGCTGCAGCGTCAAGTTTGTTTAATCTGCCATTCCCACATTTTCCAGAGAAAACCTGCCTGGGGCCGGAAGACTAGCACGAAGTGGCGTCTTGCTCTATGCGAAGACGAGCCTTTGGCGCTTACGTCCCCCTGTTACCGGCTAGATGGCCGCCGTTGACGGCGGACCAACGCGATCCCAACAAGGTTCCCCGGGCCTCCGGCCAGTTTTTGGCAGAGTTATGGCACGCTTCGGATGATGAACGGTCTCGCTCATCCCTGCGGTCCCTGGGTCATGTCGGTTCGGCTGATGGTCGGAGGCGGTCAATCAAGCGCAGGATCTCCGCGAACGAAGCGGGGGCCGCGAGCGGGTTGCGACGG